>NZ_JBSNCE010000009.1:0-212099 GCF_053764755.1 Rhodococcus sp. 2H158 | reverse complement strand
CCCCCCCCTTTCCGAGGTTGTGGTCCCGCGGTCGTGTTTCCGTGGGAAGGCACGCGTGGGGCATCGGCCGGGTCGCGCCCCGGGGTCCGGGACATTCGCCCCGGCGTGACCGGATCGTTGTACTGTGTTGACGCACAATGCGTTCGGTGAATCCACGTGCCGTGTTCCGGGGGCGGAACCGTTCGCCCATCCCACAGCCGGCCCGCCATGCAACTTTTCCCTCAAAGCGGCTCGCTCGTTGCCTGATGGTGGTTCTCTGGGGACGTGAACACCGCAACGGAGCGTGGCCCCGGTTCCGGCCGGGGACTGAACCTGGCGCTGGCCACCTGGGTTTCCGCCATCAACTTCTGGGCCTGGAACATGATCGGCCCGTTGTCCACCACCTACGCGGGTGACCTGTCCCTCAGCAGCTCGCAGGCGTCGATGCTGGTCGCGACGCCGATCCTGGTCGGTTCGCTCGGCCGCATCGCCGTCGGTTCGCTCACCGACCGCCACGGCGGACGGATCATGTTCATCGCGATCTCCCTCCTGTCGATCCTGCCCGTGATCGCGGTGGGTTTCGCGGCCGAGGCCGGATCGTACCCGCTCCTGTTGGTCTGCGGGTTCTTCCTCGGCATCGCGGGCACGATCTTCGCGGTCGGAATCCCGTTCGCGAACAATTGGTACGAATCCGCCCGCCGCGGATTCGCCACGGGCGTTTTCGGCGCCGGCATGGTCGGCACCGCGCTCTCGGCATTCTTCACCCCACGCTTCGTGAACTGGTTCGGGCTCCTCGCGACGCATGTCATCGTCGCGGCCGCCCTCGCCGTCACCGCCGGCGTGTGCGTCCTCGTGATGCGCAACTCCCCGGACTTCCACCCGAACACCGACCCCGTCGTACCGAAACTTGCTGCGGCGCTGAAACTGCGGGTCACGTGGGAGATGTCGTTCCTCTACGCCGTGGTGTTCGGCGGATTCGTGGCCTTCAGCAACTACCTGCCCACCTACATCAAGACCGTCTACGGCTTCTCCGCCGTCGACGCGGGCGCCCGCACCGCAGCGTTCGCCCTCGCCGCGGTGATTGCGCGGCCGATCGGCGGTGCCCTGTCCGACCGGATCGGCCCCAAGCCCGTCGTGCTCGTCTCGTTCGCCGGGACCGCGGTGATGGCCGCCATCGCGGTCCTGCAGCCGCCGCCGGAGGTGTGGGCGGCCACCGACTTCATCCTGCTCGCGGTCTTCCTCGGCGCCGGCACCGGCGGTGTCTTCGCCTGGGTCGCACGACGTTCCCCGGCGAAGTCCGTGGGATCGGTCACCGGCATCGTCGCCGCGGCCGGAGGTCTCGGCGGCTACTTCCCGCCGCTGGTCATGGGCGCGACCTACGACCCCGTCGACAACGACTACACCGTGGGACTGGTGCTGCTCGTCGCCACCGCTTTCGTCGCCCTGCTCTACACCGCGGTCAAGCTGAGGGCCCACGAGAACGCCGCGCACGACAAACCCGGGGCCGGCACGACCACCACGACACGACCCGAAGGGAGATGACGTGACAACCCAGCACACCGGCGGTGCCGCCGAAGAGTTGCTGCGCAGCAGCGGACGGTTCTTCACCCCGGGGGAGATCTCCGACGACGGCCGTACCGTCACCCGCCGCGGCGGCCGCGAAGGCGACATCTTCTACCGGGACCGGTGGAGTCACGACAAGGTGGTCCGATCCACCCACGGCGTCAACTGCACCGGCTCGTGCTCGTGGAAGATCTACGTCAAGGACGGGATCATCACGTGGGAGACGCAGGAAACCGACTACCCCACCGTGGGGCCCGACCGCCCCGAGTACGAACCGCGCGGCTGCCCCCGCGGCGCTGCGTTCTCGTGGTACACGTACTCGCCGACGCGGGTGCGCTACCCGTACGCCCGCGGCGTGCTCGTCGAGATGTACCGCGAGGCCAGGGCGCGGCTCGGCGATCCCGTTCTGGCCTGGGCCGACATCCAGGACGATCCCGACCGGCGCCGCCGCTACCAGCGGGCCCGCGGCAAGGGCGGCCTGGTCCGGGTGACGTGGGCCGAGGCGACCGAGATGATTGCGGCGGCCCACGTGCACACCGTCCGGGAATACGGCCCCGACCGGGTGGCCGGCTTCTCGCCGATCCCCGCGATGTCGATGGTGTCCTTCGCTGCCGGTTCCCGGTTCGTCGAGTTGATCGGCGGCGTCATGACGTCCTTCTACGACTGGTACGCCGACCTTCCCGTCGCCTCTCCGCAGGTGTTCGGGGACCAGACCGACGTACCCGAATCCGGCGACTGGTGGGATGCGTCGTATCTCATGATGTGGGGATCGAACGTGCCGGTCACGCGCACACCCGACGCGCACTGGATGGCCGAGGTCCGCTACCGCGGTACGAAAGTCGTGACGGTGAGTCCCGACTACGCCGACAACACGAAGTTCGCCGACGAATGGATACCGTGCGCGGCGGGCACCGACGGCGCACTGGCGATGGCGATGGGCCATGTGCTGCTGACCGAGTTCTACGTCGAGCAGCGGGTCCCCTTCTTCGTCGACTACGTCCGGCAGTACACCGACCTGCCGTTCCTCGTGAAACTCGAGGAACGCGACGGCCGGCTCGTCCCGGGCAAGAACCTCACCGCGGCCGACCTCGGTCGGGACGTAGAGAACGCGGCGTTCAAGCCGGTGCTGCTCGACGGTGCGACCGACACCGTGGCGGTTCCGCACGGTTCGCTCGGCTACCGGTACGGCGACGACGGTATCGGCAAGTGGAACCTCGATCTGGGCGACCTCGTGCCGGTACTGACCGTCGCACATCCCGGCGGCATCGCCGGCGAGGACGCGGTGACGGTGCACCTCCCGAGCTTCGACACGGTCGACGGGCACGGGGCGAGCATCGAGCGCGGAGTGCCGGTGCGGCGCGTCGGAGAACACCTGGTATGCACCGTGTTCGACCTCATGCTTGCGCAGTACGGCGTCTCCCGTCCGGGCCTACCGGGCGTGTGGCCGACCGGCTACGACGATCCCGCCGTCCCCTACACCCCGGCGTGGCAGGAAGGCATCACGGGAGTTCCCGCCGCCCAGGCGATCCGGATCGCGAAAGAGTTCGCGCGCAACGCGGAGGAATCCGGCGGCCGGTCGATGATCATCATGGGTGCCGGAATCTGCCAGTGGTTCCATGGTGACGCGACCTACCGGGCGGTGCTGGCGTTGCTCCTACTCACCGGGTCGATGGGCCGCAACGGGGGTGGCTGGGCCCACTACGTCGGGCAGGAGAAGTGCCGCCCCGTCACCGGCTGGGCTGCGATGGCGATGGGCACCGACTGGAGCCGGCCGCCGCGGCAGATGGCCGGTACGTCGTACTGGTACGTCCACACCGACCAGTGGCGCTACGACGGGTACCGCGCCGACGCGCTGGCGAGCCCGCTGGGCCGCGGCCGGTTCCGGGACAAGCACACGATGGACGTGATGACCTCCGCGGTCGCGATGGGGTGGACCCCGTTCTACCCGCAGTTCGACCGCAACACCCACGAGATCGCCGACGAGGCGCGGACCGCGGGCGTGGACATCCCCGCGTACGTCGCCCGGAAACTCGCGAGCGGCGAGGTGAAACTGTCGGTCACCGACCCGGACAACCCGCGCAACTGGCCGCGGGTGCTCAACGTGTGGCGGTCCAACCTGCTCGGCTCGTCCAGCAAGGGCAACGAGTACTTCCTGCGGCACCTGCTCGGGACCGACTCGAACATCCAGGGCGTGCCGACCGGTCCGGACCTGCGCCCGCACGACGTCGCCTGGCCGGACGACCTGCCCGAAGGCAAGCTCGACCTGCTGATGTCGATCGACTTCCGGATGACGTCGACCACGCTGTTCTCCGACGTGGTGCTGCCCGCCGCGACGTGGTACGAGAAGGGCGACCTGTCGAGCACCGACATGCACCCCTACATCCACGCCTTCAGTCCCGCGATCGACCCGCCGTGGGAAACGCGTTCCGACTACGAGGCATTCGGCGCCATCGCGAAGGTGTTCAGCGCGCTGGCGGCGAAGCATCTCGGAACCCGCACCGACATCGTGCTCGGCACACTGCAGCACGACACCCCGGGCGCGATGGCGTATCCGTCGGGCACGGAGAAGGATTGGCGCGTCACCGGGGAGGTGCCGGTGCCGGGCAGGACCATGGGCCCGCTCGTGGTGGTCGAACGGGACTACACCGCGATCGCCGACAAATGGTCGACCCTCGGGCCGCTCGTCGACACCCTCGGCCTGACCACCAAGGGCGTCACGACACGTCCGGTGCAGGAGGTCGCGGAGCTCGCCGCGAAGTTCGGTGTGATGAATTCCGGTGCGGGGGAAGGACGCCCGGCGGTCACGAGCGCCGAACGCATGGCCGATGTCATCCTCGCGCTGTCGGGCACCTCGAACGGCCGGCTCGCCGTCGAGGGCTTCCGTGAACTCGAGAAGCGCACCGGTCGCCGGCTCGTGCACCTCGCCGAGGGCAGCGAAGAACGCCGCATCACCTACGCCGACACCCAGGCCCGGCCGGTCCCGGTGATCACCAGCCCGGAATGGTCCGGCAGCGAGACCGGCGGGCGCCGCTACGCGCCGTTCACGGTGAACATCGAGGAACTCAAACCGTTCCACACGCTCACCGGCCGCATGCACTTCTACGTCGATCACGACTGGATCGAGGAACTCGGCGAGCAGCTGCCGACCTACCGTCCGCCGCTGGACATGTCGCGCCTGTTCGGCGAACCCGCGGTGGGCAGCGGCGACGGCGTCGGACTGACCGTGCGGTACCTCACCCCGCACTCGAAGTGGTCGATCCACTCCGAGTACCAGGACAACCTGTTCATGCTGTCCCTCTCGCGGGGCGGCCCGACCATGTGGATGAGCCCGGGGGACGCGGCGACGATCTCGGTGCGTGACAACGACTGGGTCGAGGCCGTCAACCGCAACGGCGTCGTGGTGTGCCGCGCGATCGTCTCGCACCGCATGCCCGACGGCGTCGTGTACGTATACCACGCGCAGGAACGCACCATCGACGTGCCGCTCACCGAGACCACCGGCACCCGCGGCGGCATCCACAACTCGCTCACAAGGATCCTGATCAAGCCCACGCACCTGGCGGGTGGCTACGCGCAGACGTCGTTCGCGTTCAACTACCTCGGCCCCACCGGAAACCAACGCGACGAGGTGACGGTCGTACGCCGCCGGTCGCAGGAGGTCACGTACTGATGTCGACGCCCACGACCACGATCCGGGAAGCGAGGCCGGCATGAAGGTGATGGCCCAGATGGCGATGGTCATGAACCTCGACAAGTGCATCGGCTGCCACACGTGCTCGGTCACCTGCAAACAGGCCTGGACCAACCGCTCCGGCACCGAATACGTGTGGTTCAACAACGTCGAGACCCGACCAGGCCTGGGATATCCCCGTACCTACGAGGACCAGGAACGCTGGCGCGGCGGATGGATCCGCGACCGGAACGGCCGGCTACGGCTGCGCGACGGCGGCCGGTGGAACAAGCTGTTCCGGATCTTCTCGAACCCGAAGATGCCGGCGATCGACGACTACTACGAACCGTGGACCTACGACTACGAGAACCTCACCACCGCGCCGCTCGGCGACCAGATCCCGGTGGCGCCGCCGCGCAGCCTGATCAGCGGCAAGCCGATGAAGGTCGAATGGTCGGCGAACTGGGACGACGACCTCGGCGGCTCGCCGGAGATCGTCCCCGCCGATCCGGTGCTGAAGAAGGTCGGCGAGCAGGTCCGGCTCGAACTCGAACAGACCTTCATGTTCTACCTGCCGCGCATCTGCGAGCACTGCCTGAATCCGTCGTGCGTCTCGTCGTGCCCCTCGGGAGCGATGTACAAGCGTGTCGAGGACGGCATCGTTCTCGTCGACCAGGACCGCTGCCGCGGCTGGCGGATGTGCGTGTCCGGCTGCCCCTACAAGAAGGTGTACTTCAACCACAAGACCGGCAAGGCCGAGAAGTGCACGCTGTGCTACCCGCGCGTGGAGGTGGGCCTGCCCACCGTGTGCGCGGAAACCTGCGTGGGCCGGCTGCGGTACATCGGGCTCGTGCTCTACGACGTCGACCGGGTGCTCGAGGCCGCGTCCGTCGAGGACGAGAAGGACCTCTACGAGGCACAGCGGCAGGTGCTGCTCGACCCCCACGACCCGGAGGTGATCGCCGGCGCCCGCGCCGAGGGCATCTCCGACGAGTGGATCGAGGCCGCCCAGCGGTCGCCCGTGTACGCGCTGATCAACACGTATCGGGTTGCGCTGCCTCTGCACCCGGAGTACCGCACGATGCCGATGGTCTGGTACGTGCCGCCGCTCTCGCCGGTCGTCGACGCGGTGACCCGCGAGGGCCACGACGGCGAGGAGATCGGGAACCTGTTCGGTGCGCTCGAATCGCTGCGCATCCCGATCGAGTATCTGGCGGGGCTGTTCACGGCGGGCGACACCGACGCCGTCGAAGCGGTGCTGCACCGGCTCGCCGCGATGCGCTCGTACATGCGCGACATCAACCTGGGCCGGGCCACGCGGCCGGACATCCCCGATGCCGTGGGCATGACCGAGGAGCAGATGTACGAGATGTACCGATTGCTCGCCCTCGCCAAGTACGACGAGCGGTACGTGATCCCGACCGCCTACGCGGCCGAAGGCCACCAGCCCGAGGAATCCGCCACCGACTGCGCGTTGTCGTTCGAGGGCGGCCCCGGCATGTACGACTCCGGGCCGTTCGGCGAGGCCAGCGGAGGTCCCGTTCCCGTCGCGGTGGAAACCTTCCACGCGCTCCGGCAGCGGCAGACCTCCGAGGGGATGGCGGCGAACGCGTCGAATCCCTCCCGCGTGAACCTGCTCAACTGGGACGGCAAGGGCGTGCCCCAGGGCCTGTTCCCGGCCGGGCACCGAGCCGAGAACCCGGGGAGCGAGCGATGAGGGCGCTGCTGCGCCGTGGGGCGCGCGACACCGCGTCGCGGCACCTGCAGCACCGGCTGATCCGGCAGGCGGCGTCGCTGCTGCTGGCGTACCCCGACGAGCGACTGCCGTCCCGTCTCGCGACCGTCGACCGGCTTCTCGGGCACATCACCGGGGAACCGGCGGAGCTGCTGGGCCGGACCCTCGCCGCCCTGCGCGACGCCGATCCCTTCGCCGCGCAGTCCGACTACGTCGACACGTTCGACATGCGCCGGCGCTCGACGATGTACCTCACGTACTGGACCGGCGGCGACACCCGCAACCGGGGCGCGGCGATCCACGCGTTCGCGCAGGCCTACCGCGACGCCGGCGCGGAGTCGCCGCCCGGGGAAGCGCCCGATCACCTCCCGGTGGTGCTCGAATTCGCCGCGACCGTCGACCCGGACGCGGGGGAGCAGCTGCTCGCCGCGCACCGCAGCCCGATCGACGTGCTCCGGGTCGCGCTCGGCGAACGCGATTCCCGGTATGCGGCGACGATCGAGGCGGTGTGCGCGACGCTGCCCCCGGTCGGCGATCAGGAAGAGCGCCGCGCCCGGCAGCTCGCGGAGGCCGGGCCGCCGGCCGAGGCGATCGGCCTGGAACCGTTCACCCTCACCGTCCCACCGCGCCGGACCGCAACCGTCTCGGCCCGGACCCGAGCCGAAGGAGTCGACTGACCATGTCCGCCGGGGAGATCTTCTGGGACGTCGTGCCGTACGTCACCATCGCCGTGGTGGTGGTCGGTACGTGGTGGCGCTACCGCTACGACAAGTTCGGCTGGACCACCCGCTCGTCGCAGCTCTACGAGAGCCGGCTGCTGCGCATCGCCAGCCCGATGTTCCACTTCGGCATCCTCGTGGTGATCGTGGGGCACGTGATCGGTCTGCTCATCCCGCAGTCGTGGACCGATGCGATCGGTCTGAGCCAGCACGCGTACCACGTGCAGGCGGTGACGCTGGGCACCATCGCCGGGATCGCCACCCTCGTCGGGATCCTGTTGCTGATCTACCGCCGCCGCACCCGCGGACCGGTGTTCATGGCCACCACCGCCAACGACAAGCTGATGTACGTCGTCCTCGTCGCCGCGATCGTCGCGGGACTCGCCACGACCCTGATGGGCTCGGGTGTGGTGGGGGAGGAGCACAACTACCGCGAGACCGTCTCACCGTGGTTCCGCTCTATCTGGATCCTGCAGCCGCGCGGCGACCTCATGGTGCAGGCACCCCTGTCGTTCCAGCTCCATGCGCTGATCGCCCTGGTCCTGTTCGCGCTGTGGCCGTTCACCCGCCTGGTGCACGCCTTCAGCGCGCCCGTCGGATACCTGTTCCGGCCCTACGTGGTCTACCGCAGCAGGGACGTCGCTCCCAAGGGGCAGCTGGTCGGGTCGCGGCCGCACCGCCGCGGGTGGTGACCGGGAGGGGTGCGCGGCGGCGCGTGTAGTGTGAGATGTTCCGTCCAGCACACCCACTCGCCTGTAGGACCGTCGAACATCTTCATGGCCGCCACCCGCCGCTCCGCCGCCGCTCCGTCCGCCGCGACTCCGTCCGCCGCTGTTTCGTCCGTCGTTGCTTCCGCGTCGGCGCCCACCGAGCCCGACGCCGGGGTTCGGCGCACCCACCTGCCCGGGGGGCTCCGCGTCGTCACCGAACACGTGCCCGGCGTGCGTTCGGCCGCCGTCGGCGTCTGGGTGGGCGTCGGCTCCCGCGACGAGCAGCCCTCCGTCGCCGGTGCCGCCCACTTCCTCGAGCACCTGCTGTTCAAGGCCACCCCGACCCGGACCGCGCTCGACATCGCCGAACTCGTCGACGGGGTCGGCGGCGAGCTCAACGCGTTCACCGCGAAGGAGCACACCTGCTTCTACGCCCACGTGCTCGACGACGATCTGCCCCTGGCCGTCGACCTCGTCGCCGACGTCGTGCTGCGCGGCCGTTGCCGCAGCGCCGACGTCGACGTCGAACGGCAGGTCGTCCTCGAGGAGATCGCAATGCGCGACGACGATCCCGAGGATCTGCTCGGCGACGCGTTCCTCACCGCCCTGTACGGCGACCACCCGATCGGCCGGCCCATCATCGGTTCGGTCGAATCGATCGAGGCGATGACCCGCACTCAGTTGCACTCGTTCCACGTGCGGCGGTACACGCCGGACCGCATGGTCGTCGCCGTCGCCGGCAATGTCGATCACGACCACACCGTGGAACTGGTCCGTCGCGCATTCGCCGGGCACCTCGACCCCGCCACGACCGCCGCCCCGCGCCGCGAGGGCAGTCTCCGCCTGCGTACGACGCCGACGCTGAGCATCACCGACCGCGACGGCGAGCAGGCCCACCTGGCGGTCGGCGTGCGATCCTTCGGCCGCCACGACCACCGGCGCTGGGCGCTGTCGGTGCTCAACGCCGCCGTCGGCGGCGGCTTGAGCTCACGGCTGTTCCAGGAGATCCGGGAGAAGCGTGGCCTCGCCTACTCGGTGTACTCGGGTGTGGATACCTTCGCCGACACCGGCGCGTTCTCCGTCTACGCCGGCTGCCAGCCCGAGAACCTCGGCGAGGTCGCCGCACTCGTCCGCGAGGTGCTCGCCGACGTCGCCGAGAACGGCGTCACCGAGGCCGAGTGCGCCCGCGCCAAGGGTTCGCTGCGCGGGGCTCTGGTCCTCGGCCTCGAGGACACCGGGGCCCGGATGAACCGGATCGGTCGCAGCGAACTGAGCTACGGCACGCACTGGAGCGTCACCGAGACGCTCGAGCGGATCTCGTCGGTGAGTGCGGCGGAGGTCCGCGCCGTCGCCGCCGAGCTGCTGCACCAGCCGTTCGCCGCGGCCGTCGCCGGACCGTATCGCCGGCCCCGGGACCTGCCCGCCTCGGTGCGCGTCCTCGTCGCGTGACCGCGGGCTGAGCACGGTCGAGGTCGTCCGGTTGCGTAGGCTGCTGCGGGACGGCGATCGGACGAGGAAGCGTGGAGAGTCAAGTGAACGCAGCAGCAATTCGGGTGGGTGTGCTCGGCGCCAAGGGCAAGGTCGGACAGGCGATCTGCGCGGCCGTCGAGGCGGCCGCCGACCTCGAGCTCGTTGCCGCGGTCGACCGAGGCGACAGCCTCGAGGACTTCGTCACCTCCCGGGCGCAGGTGGTGGTGGACTTCACCCACCCCGATGTGGTGATGGGCAACCTGCAGTTCCTCGTCGAGCACGGCATCCACGCCGTCGTCGGTACTACCGGATTCGACGACGCACGACTGGACCTGGTCCGCGGCTGGCTGGCCGCGCAGCCGGAGGTCGGCGTCCTGATCGCGCCGAACTTCGCGATCGGCGCCGTGCTGTCGATGCGCTTCGCGCAGGCCGCCGCGCGGTTCTTCGACTCCGTCGAGGTCATCGAGCTGCACCACCCCAACAAGGCGGACGCGCCGTCGGGCACGGCCTACCGCACCGCGGCGCTCATCGCCCAGGCCCGCGCCGCGGCCGGCGTGGGCCGCAGCCCCGACGCCACCAGCACCGAACTCGAGGGTGCCCGCGGCGCCGACGTGGAGGGGGTGCGGGTGCACTCCGTGCGTCTGGCCGGGCTCGTCGCACACCAGGAGGTGCTGCTCGGCACCCAGGGCGAGACCCTGACCATCCGCCACGACTCGATCGACCGGTCCTCCTTCGCGCCCGGCGTGCTGCTCGGCGTCCGTGAGATCGGTGGCCGGCCCGGCCTCACCGTCGGCCTCGACCCCCTCCTCGACCTGTGAGGAGCGACCTGGTCAAGGTCCTCGCGCCGATCACCTTCATCGTCGTCGCGCTGGGGTTCTACTTCGTGCTGCTCGGCGGGCGCGGGCTCGAACTGGTGCGCTCCGGCAACGCCGCGGCCGTCGGGCTCGGCATCGGCGTGCTGCTGCTGCCGTTGGTGGGCGTGTGGATCGTCTACGCCACCCTGCGGGCCGGTTTCCAGCACCAGCATCTGTCCCGGCGGATCCATGAGGAGGGCCTCGAACTCGAGGTGCGCGACCTGCCGCGCCGGCCCTCGGGCCGGATCGACCGCGACGCCGCCGACGCCCTGTTCGAGCGGGTCAAGAAGGAGTGGGAGGCCGACCCGGACAACTGGCGCAACTCCTACCGTCTCGCCCGCGCGTACGACTACGCCGGCGACCGCGGCCGGGCCCGGGAGACCATGCGCCGTGCCGTCGCGCTCGAGAAGCTCGAGCGCACGCAGTCCGCCGACTGATCGCGCGCCCCGGCGTCGAGCGAATGTATCGTTCATCTCCTCAGCCGTAGCGGGCGATACATTCGCTCGGTCCACGCCCCGGTCCACGCCCCGAACGCGGTTGTGGTTGCGGGGCAGGAACACCGATCGGTCGGCGACGTACCCTGCAGGGTGTGACCGAGGCCCCCGCCGACGGTGAGCGCACTCTGCTCGTCGTCCACCACACCCCGTCCCCGTCGACCCGCGAACTGCTCGAGGCGGTGCTGGCCGGGGCGCATGACCCCGACATCACGGGCGTGCGGGTGCGGACGGTGCCCGCGCTGGGCGCGACGGTGCCGGACGTGCTCGCCGCCGACGGTTACGTGTTCGGCACCACCGCGAACTTCGGATACATGTCGGGGGCACTCAAGCACTTCTTCGACACCGTCTACTACCCGTGCCTCGATGCCGTCGCGGGCCGGCCGTACGGGTTGTGGGTACACGGCAACAACGACACCGCGGGCGCCGTCGCCTCGGTGCGCAAGCTCGTCACCGGCCTCGCTTTGGCGCAGGTCACGGAGGACCTCGAGATCACCGGGCCGATCGACGCGAAGGTCCGTGAACGCTGCTACGAACTCGGGGCGACCGTCGCGGTGTCCGTGTCGGAGGGGTACTGACCGTCCGGGAAACGCGGGCACCGGACACCGCGCGGCGCGTCAGAGCTGCTTCTCGACGAACTTCGTCAAGCCCCGCTCGGCGGTCTCCATTGCCATCTTCTGCGCCTTCTTGACCATGAAGCCGGGCAGCGGGATCTTCGGATCGATCGTGAGGGTGAAGTCGACGCGGGTGCCGATCTCGGTGGCGGTGAGGGTGTAGGTGCCGTCCTGCTGGTGCTGCTGGTGGCTCTCGACCAGGGTCCAGGACATCGATTCGTCGCCGTTCCAGTAGTAGTCCACCACCTGCTCGTCGTGGAGGCCGATGATGGAGACGGTCATGCGCACGCGGTGCGGGCGGCCGTCCGGGTGGGTGGTCTCGACGACGACGGTCTTGTGGGGCCCGGACCACTCCGGCAGCCGGTCGACCGCGGCGATTCCCGCCATCACGCGACCCGGGTCGGCCTTGATCTCGAAACTGCTGGAACTGCTGACGGCCATGGGCTCACTTCCTCGTCTTTCGGGTGACGTGCGTCGGCAATGTACCGCACGGCCTCCCGCTCAACCGTCCTCGCGCTCGGACGGTTCCGGCGATCCGGACGGACCGGGCCCGGTCTCCTCGGCGCGACGCGTCGCGGCGCGCTCGTCCGCGCGGCGCTGATACCGCATCTGCTCGCGCAGCGCCCCCTGGACGGCCTGCGACACCCACGAGTTCAGTGACACGCCGTTCTGGGCCGCCGCCTCCTCGGCGCGTGCCTTGATCTGCTCGACGAGGCGCAGCGTCACCCGGCTGATGTCCCCGGTGACGTCCTCGAAAGTCGGTGCGGCGCCCGTGGTTTCGGTAGGCGCGTCCGTGCGCACCTCGAGCACCGCCTCGCTGCCGTCGAGACGCACGGTGACCACCCGGTCGCCGAGCTCCTTCGAGATCTCCGCCGCCATGTCCGACAGCGCGCGCAGCACGGCCAGGCGGGCGGGCGCGGCGACCGCTGTGGCCAGGGCTGCCGCGGTCCGGCGGGTCTGTTCGTCGCCGAGCTCAGCGGCGGCGACGAGGGACTCGGTGATCGCGTCCAGGTACGGATCGAGGTTCATGACGCCATACTGATGTCAACAATGATGTCAGTCAAGGCGTCGACAAGCGGCCCGCGTCCGGTGCCGCCCGCGGCGGCGCTACGGTTCGACTGGATCGACAACCTGGAGGAGAACCGATGGCGCCCGAGCCCGTCACGCTGAAGGTCAGGCTGGTGGCCAAGACCGAGTTCGTCCCGCCCGCCGACGTGCCGTGGGAGACCGACGCCGACGGCGGGGAAGCACTCGCCGAGTTCGCCGGCCGGGCCTGCTACCAGAGCTGGTCCAAGCCCAACCCGCGCACGGCCACCAACGCCGGGTACCTACGCCACCTGCTCACCGTCGGGCACCTGTCCGTGCTCGAGCACGGCTCGGTGAGCTTCTACATCACCGGCATCTCCCGGTCCTGCACCCACGAACTCATCCGGCACCGGCACTTCTCCTATTCCCAGCTGTCCCAGCGGTTCGTCCGCGGCAGCGACGCGCCGGTCGTGGTCCCGCCGGCCGTGGCGGGGGATCCGCGGCTCGAGGAACTGTTCCTCGCCGCCGCCGAGTCCAGCCGGGCCGCGTACATCGAACTGCTCGACGCGCTCGACGCGAAACTGTCCCACCTGCCCGAGGGGCCGATCCGCGCGAAACAGGCCCGCGAGGCCGCGCGATCGGTGCTGCCCAACGCCACCGAGACCCGCGTCGTCGTCACCGGCAACTACCGGTCCTGGCGGCACTTCGTGGCCATGCGCGCGACCGAGCACGCCGACGTCGAGATCCGCCGCCTCGCCGTCGAATGCCTGCGTCAGCTGCAGGACGCCGCGCCGAACATCTTCGGCGACTTCACCATCACCCGCCTGCCCGACGGCTCCGAGGTCGCCGCCAGCGCCTTCGCCGCCGACACCTGACCGGCAGGTGTGTGTGGAACAGCCCCCGTCACGCGGTAGCCTTCTGACCATGACCAACGGTGATTCCGCATCTGCTGTCGAGCTTCCGTTCGGCACCATCGCCACAGCGATGGTGACCCCGTTCACCGCCGACGGCAAGCTCGACGTGGACGCGGGTGTGCGTCTTGCCGCCTACCTGGTCGACGGCGGCTGCGATGCGCTGGTTCTCGCGGGCACCACCGGCGAATCGCCGACCACCACCGAGAACGAGAAGCTCGAGCTGATGCGCGCCGTGCTCGCCGCGGTGGGGGACCGCGCGAAGATCATCGCCGGCGCCGGCAGCAACGACACCGCCCACAGCGTCGAACTCGCCCGCGACGCCGCGCGGGCCGGCGCCCACGGCCTGCTCGTCGTCACTCCGTACTACTCGCGGCCGCCGCAGGCCGGGCTCTACGCCCACTTCACGGCCGTCGCGAACGCCACCGACCTGCCGGTCATGCTCTACGACATCCCACCGCGCTCGGTCGTCCCGATCGAAACGGAGACGCTGCGCCGGCTCGCGGAGCATCCGCGCATCGTGGCAGTCAAGGACGCCAAGGGCGACCTCAACGCCGGTGCCGAGCTCATCGGCACCACCGACCTGAAGTTCTACTCCGGCGACGACCCGCTGAACCTGCCGTGGTTGTCCGTCGGCGCCGTCGGATTCGTCAGTGTCATCGGGCATCTCGTCCCCGGCCGGCTGCGCGAGCTGTACGACGCCTTCCAGGCCGGCGACCTCGTCCGCGCCCGCGCGGTCAACCTGAGCCTCATGCCGATCCTGCGCGCCGTCTCCCGCCTCGGCGGGGTGAGCGCGTCGAAGGCGGGTCTACGGTTGATGGGTCTCGACGTCGGCGAGCCCCGCCTGCCCCAGGTGCCGCCGACCTCTGCGCAGATCGACGCGCTCGCCGCGGATCTGCACGCCGCGGGGGTGCTCGCGTGAGCCGCCCGTCGCGCGGCCGGGGCCGCGCCACCCGCAACGCCGGACCGCCCAGCGGCCGGCCCGTGCGCCGTACCGTGCAGACCTCGGCCAACACCCAGCGACCCGATCCGCGCAAGGTGGCGGACATGTCGGGGCGCCTCGGCACCCCGCCGAAGGCGCCGCCCAAGGGCCTGCGCGTCGTCGCACTCGGCGGCATCGGTGAGATCGGCCGCAACATGACGGTCTTCGAGCATCAGGGCCGGCTCCTCGTCATCGACTGCGGCGTGCTCTTCCCCGAGGACCAGCAGCCCGGCGTCGACCTGATCCTGCCGGACTTCCGGCACATCGAGGACCGCATGGACGACGTCGAAGCCGTCGTCCTCACCCACGGCCACGAGGATCACATCGGGGCGGTGCCGTTCCTGCTGCGCCTGCGTCCCGACATCCCGGTCGTGGGCTCGAAGTTCACCCTCGCGCTCGTCGCCGCGAAATGCCGCGAGCACCGGCTGCGGCCCAACCTCGTCGAGGTCGTCGAGGGGGACAAGACCACGCACGGCCCGTTCGAGTGCGAGTACTTCGCCGTCAACCACTCGATCCCGGACGCGCTCGCCGTCGCCGTCCGAACCGAGGCCGGGCTCGTGCTGCACACCGGCGACATCAAGCTCGACCAGTTGCCGCTCGACGGCCGCCTCACCGACCTCGCCGGGTTCTCCCGGCTCGGTGACGAGGGCGTCGACCTGTTCCTCGTCGACTCCACCAACGCCGAGGTGCCGGGCTTCGTGATGCCCGAACGCGAGATCGGCGGCGTCCTGGACAACGTCATCGGCAAGGCCACCCAGCGCGTGATCGTCGCGTCCTTCGCCAGCCACGTGCACCGCATCCAGCAGGTCGTCGACGTCGCCGGGCGGTACAACCGCCGCATCGCCTTCGTCGGACGGTCGATGGTGCGCAACATGCAGATCGCGCAGGACCTCGGCTACCTGCGGGTGCCGGACGGGCTCGTCGTCGATCTCGACACCGCCGCGACATTGCCCGACAACCGGCTCGTGCTGATCTCCACCGGCTCGCAGGGTGAACCGCTGTCCGCGCTGTCGCGCATGGCGCGCGGCGAGCACCGCCAGATCAACATCAAGGCCGATGATCTCGTCATCCTGGCTTCCTCCCTGATCCCGGGCAACGAGAACTCGGTGTTCGCGGTCGTCAACGGCCTCGCCAAGCGAGGCGCCACCGTCGTCACCCAGCAGAACGCGAAGGTGCACGTCTCCGGCCACGCCTCCGCGGGCGAGCTGCTGTACCTGTACAACGCGGTGCGCCCGACGAATGCGATGCCGGTGCACGGCGAATGGCGGCACCTGCGGGCCAACGCGGCGCTGGCCGAGGCGACCGGGGTGCCGCGGGACCGGATCGTGCTCGCCGAGGACGGCGTGGTCGTCGACCTCGTCGACGGGCTCGCGGAGATCGTCGGACAGGTACCCGTCGGCCACGTCTACGTCGACGGCCTGTCCGTCGGCGACGTCGGCGAATCGACCCTGTCGGACCGGTTGATCCTCGGCGAGGGCGGCTTCATCTCCATCTCCGTCGCCGTGGACGAGAACGGTCGCGCCGTGAGCACCCCGGGGGTGTCCGGCCGTGGCTTCTCCGACGACCCGGGAGCGCTGTCCGAGGCCGCGCAGCTCGTGGACAAGGTCCTCAACGAGCTCGCCGCCGAGGGCATCGACGACGCCCACCGCATCGCCCAGGCGATTCGCCGTGTCGTCGGGCGCTGGGTGTCCGACACCTACCGTCGCCGGCCGATGATCGTGCCGACGGTGATCACCGTCCCGGGCCCGGCGTAACCGTGCCGGCGCGGCCGCAACCTGCCGCGTCGGACGGTCCGGCGCTACCGGACGGTCCGGCGCTACAGTGGGCCGCGTGAGCCTCGCCCGTGACGAACGACACGCACTCGTCCGCACCATGACACAGACCGGTCCCGACGCCCCCACCCTGTGCGGGGACTGGACCGCCCGGGACCTCGCCGCCCACCTCGTGGTCCGCGAACGCCGGATCGACACGATGCCGGGAATCGTCCTGCCGCCACTGGCCGGGCACACCGAGCGGGTGCGCGCCGGGGCGGCGGGACGGTCGTGGGAGCAGCTGCTCGCCGACATCGAGTCCGGACCGCCGGTCTGGTCGCCGCTGTACCTCGTCGACGGGCTCGCCAATGCCGCGGAGATGTTCGTCCACCACGAGGACGTGCGGCGCGCCGCGCCCGGGTGGGAGCCGCGACCGCTCGACCCGTCGACCCAGGACCGCCTGTGGCAGATGGCCCGGCAGATCGGCCGGCGCGGCTATCGCGGCACCGACGTCACGGTGGTGTTCGAACGCCCCGACGGCACCCGCGCGACGGTCCGGCGTCGCGGGCCGCGCACCGTGGTCCTGCGCGGAGAACCCGCCGAACTGCTCCTGCATGCGTTCGGCCGCGACGAGGTGCGCGTCGGGACGTCCGGGGAGGCAGCCGACGTCGCGGAGGTCGCCGCATCCGATCGCGGCATCTGATCCGTCCCGGCGCCGATGTGACCACCGCGTGCGGCTGATGCCGGTGTTGCGGATGGTTCGGTTGTGGACATTGCGACTAACCTGACGGGTATGGCAGGAAAGTCGGGTGCCCGCGGATCGTCGTCAACGACCTCACGGTCGAGGTCGGGCGCGCGCGGCTCGTCCGCCGCCGCGGGCTCGTCGTCGCGGACGAAGAGCAGCACCCGCAAGCCCGCCACGACGACCCGCCGGCAACCGGCGGCGAAGCGCCCGGCCCGCGCCACCACCCCCCGGCGCAAGGCGCCCGCCCGTTCGTCGCGGGGCAGCGTCCTGCACACGCTCGGTCGCGGGATCGGAAGCGGCTGGACGATGATCGCCCGCGGTGTGGGTGCCACCACCCGCACGATGGGCAGGGTGACGGAGGTCGAGCACGGCCACCGCCGCGACGGCATTGCCCTTGGGCTCATCGCCGCGAGCGTCGTCGTCGCCGGCACCGTCTGGTTCGCCGTCGGTGGCCCGCTCGGGGGCTGGCTCGAGACCGCGGTCCGCGCGGTCGTCGGCGGCGCCAGCGCAGTGCTGCCGCTGGTGGGCCTCGTGATCGCCGTCGTCCTCATGCGCACCGAGCCGCGGCCGGAGATCCGGCCCCGGCTCGTCCTCGGGTCGCTGCTCGTCGCGCTGCCCGCACTCGGCCTGTGGCACATCGCCTCGGGTATGCCGGACGACGGCCCGGGCCGGGAGGGTGGCGCCGGGTTCGTCGGCTATCTGGTGGGCGGACCCCTCACCGACGGTCTGACGGTGTGGCTGTCGGTTCCGTTGCTGCTGATGGCGGCCGGCTTCGGGATCCTGCTGCTCACCGGCACGACGATCCGGGAACTGCCCGGCATGTTCCGCGACTACTTCGGTCTGCACTACCGAGCCGACGACGAGTACGGCGAGTACGACCCGGACCCTGCCGACGGCTACGACCCGGAGCGCGACCCGACCCTGTTCGACGCCGACGGCTACCCCGTCGAGCGGCGCACCCGGACCCGGCGGCGCACCCCGGTCGAGAACTACCCCACGGACGAGTTCGACGGCGACGCCCGCACCGAGGTGCTGCCCATGTGGGAGCCGGATCCGGCGCCCGCCGCGCCGCCGGCGCCCGAACCCGAACCGGTGCCCGAACCGCCGCGGGCCCGCACCCGGCCCAAGGCGGCCCCCGCACCGGTCCCGCCGGCGGAGGAGCCCCCCGCCGACGACAAGCTCGAGCCGCTCGTGCCCGATCGGGTGGTCGAGGGCGACTACACCCTGCCGTCGCTCGGGCTGCTGCTCGAGGGCGATCCGCCCAAGCAGCACAGCTCGGCGAACGACCAGATGATCGAGGCCATCACCGAGGTGCTCGAGCAGTTCAAGATCGACGCCGCCGTCACCGGCTTCACCCGCGGCCCGACGGTCACGCGGTACGAGGTGGAACTCGGCCCGGGTGTGAAGGTCGAGAAGATCACCGCACTCGCCCGCAACATCGCGTACGCCGTGGCCACCGACAACGTGCGACTGCTCGCGCCGATCCCCGGCAAGTCCGCCGTCGGCATCGAGGTCCCGAACTCGGACCGTGAGCTGGTGCGTCTCGCCGATGTGCTCGCCGCACCATCGACCCGCAAGGACCACCACCCGCTGGTGATCGGGCTCGGCAAGGACATCGAGGGCGACTTCGTCTGCGCGAACCTGGCGAAGATGCCGCACCTGCTGGTTGCCGGCTCCACCGGCTCCGGTAAGTCGAGCTTCGTCAACTCGATGCTGGTGTCGCTGCTCGTGCGCGCCACGCCGGACGAGGTCCGGATGATCCTCATCGACCCGAAGATGGTCGAGCTCACGCCCTACGAGGGCATCCCGCACCTGATCACGCCCATCATCACCCAGCCGAAGAAGGCGGCCGCCGCCCTCGCGTGGCTGGTGGAGGAGATGGAACAGCGCTACCAGGACATGCAGGCCAACCGGGTGCGGCACATCGACGACTTCAACACCAAGGTCAGGTCCGGCGAGATCACCGCGCCGCTCGGCAGCGAGCGCGTCTACCGGCCCTACCCGTACATCCTGGCGATCGTCGACGAGCTCGCCGACCTGATGATGACGGCCCCGCGCGACGTGGAGGACGCGATCGTGCGGATCACCCAGAAGGCCCGCGCCGCCGGCATCCACCTGGTGCTCGCCACGCAGCGGCCCTCGGTGGACGTCGTGACCGGCCTGATCAAGACGAACGTGCCGTCGCGGCTCGCGTTCGCCACGTCGTCGCTGACCGACTCCCGGGTCATCCTCGACCAGCCCGGTGCCGAGAAACTCATCGGCATGGGCGACGGCCTGTTCCTGCCGATGGGCGCCGGCAGGCCGATCCGGATGCAGGGCGCGTTCATCACCGACGAGGAGATCGCGGCCGTCGTCGACTTCGCCAAGAACCAGAAGGAACCGGAGTACACCGAGGGCGTCACGACGGCGAAGGCGGGCGAGAAGAAGGACGTCGACCCCGACATCGGCGACGACCTCGACGTTCTCCTGCAGGCGGTCGAGCTGGTGGTATCGAGCCAGTTCGGTTCGACGTCGATGCTGCAGCGCAAGCTGCGCGTCGGCTTCGCGAAGGCGGGTCGGCTGATGGATCTGATGGAGACCCGCGGCGTCGTCGGTCCCAGCGAGGGGTCCAAGGCGCGGGAGGTCCTGGTCAAGCCGGAGGAACTCGACGGCCTGTTGTTCTCGATCCGCGGCGGCGGGGACGGGGAGGCGCCGGCGCCGGCGGAGTAGGGCCGGCGGCACGGTTCGATGCCGCGACCCGCATGTGGTTGAATGGGAGAAGTGGAGGGGAGTATCCCCTAACCCGCGGCAGTTCCGTCAACACGTGCGACACCGATGTCGTTCCGGGGCTGCCGACCTCGAAGCCGCACCGTCGAGCTGCGATCCGAGGTGGGAGAGACCTCCGGTGGTTTGCTGTACCTACCGGAGGAATATCTGCCGATGCATGTCACCCCGCTCACCTGGATCGTCACCATCCTGGTGATTCTCGGGCTCTTCGTCTTCGACTTCTACGCCCACGTCCGCAAACCGCACGCGCCGTCGCTGCGCGAGTCAGGCTTCTGGTCGGCGGTGTTCATCGGCCTCGCCGTGGTGTTCGGCGTCGTGGTGTTCGCGATCTGGGGGCCGACGTACGGCGGTGAGTACTTCGCCGGTTACGTCACCGAGAAGGCCCTCAGCGTCGACAACCTGTTCGTGTTCGTCATCATCATGTCGACCTTCGCGGTGCCGCGCGAGTACCAGCAGAAGGTGCTCACGATCGGCATCGTCCTGGCGCTCGTGATGCGCGGGGCGTTCATCGCCGTGGGTGCCGCGGCCATCAACGCCTACAGCTGGGTGTTCTACCTGTTCGGGGCGTTTCTCATCTACACCGCGATCAAGCTGATCCGCGAGCACGGAGACGAGGTCGAGCACGAGAAGGAGCGGGAGAACCGCATCGTCTCGCTGGTCCGCAAGGTGTACCCGACCACCGACGAGTACCACGGCGACAAGCTGTTCACCCGGATCGACGGCAAGCGCTTCGCCACCCCGATGCTGCTCGCCCTCGCCGCCATCGGCTTCACCGACATCCTGTTCGCGCTCGACTCGATCCCGGCGATCTACGGCCTCACCAGCGAGCCCTACCTGGTGTTCACCGCCAACGCGTTCGCCCTGATGGGCCTGCGGCAGCTGTTCTTCCTCATCGGCGGTCTGCTCGAGCGGTTGGTCTACCTGTCCTACGGCCTGTCCGTGATCCTCGCGTTCATCGGCGTCAAGCTGGTGCTGCACGCGCTGCACGAGAACACCCTGTCGTTCGTCAACGGCGGTGAGCACGTCGCGGTGCCGGAGATCTCGACCTGGCTGTCGCTGGGCGTGATCGTCGGCGTGCTGGTGGTGACGACCGTCGCGAGCCTGCTCAAGACGCGCAGCGAGAAGGCCGACCTCACCTGACCTTCCCGCCGTGCCGGTGATGGGCGTCAGTCGTTGAAGACGCCCATCACCGGAAGCCACTCCGTGATCCGGACCTCGTCGACCAGGCCCTGACGGGCGAACGGATCCTGAGCCATGACCTCCCGCACCGCCGGCTCGTCCGCGGCCTCGACGACGATCAGTGCGCCCGACCCGTCGACCCACGGTCCGGTCGCGCGCACCGTCCCGGCCTCGACGAGTTCTCCGAGCCAGCCCCGGTGGGCGGGCCGGTGCTCGTCGCGGCCGCTCGCGGTGGCCTCGGAGTAGGTGTACTCGACGGCGAACAGGGGCATGGGTCCTCGCATTCGTGACAGGTGGACGGAAGGAGCGGCGGCTCAGAGCGTGAGCAGCATCCGGGTGTTTCCGAGGGTGTTCGGTTTGACGTAGCTCAGATCCAGGAACTCGGCGACACCGGTGTCGTACGAGCGGCACATCTCCGCGTACACCTCGGCGGTGACGGGTGTGCCGTCGATCTCGGTGAATCCGTGCCGGCCGAAGAACTCGACCTCGAACGTGAGCACGAACAGCCGTTCCAGTTCGAGTTCGTGGGCGACGTCGATCAGGCGGGACACCACGAGGTGGCCGACCCCGCGGCCCTTGACCCGGGGATCCACCGCGACGGTCCGGATCTCGCCCAGGTCGGACCACAGCACGTGCAGGGCCCCGCAGCCGACCACGGTGCCCGCCGTCTCGGCCACCCAGAACTCCTGCACGGCCTCGTACAGCGTGACGAGGTTCTTCTCCAGGAGGATCTTGCCCGAGTAGATGTCGACCAGCCGCTTGATCTCCGGAATGTCGCCGGTTCGCGCACGTCGTACGAGGATGCGGTCGTGAGTCTCCTGGTCCGTCGTCCGCGAAGTCATAGTGGTGAACAGTAGCCGGTCGCTCTACCGATATTGTGTCCGTGTGCCGGTCGGATCCCCATGCTCACGTGTCGCCCCGGCGGACCCGGGTCCGCCTCGTCCTGCGGCGACGTCCGTGGCGCGGAGGCCGGCGTGAGCGCGCCGCATCCGGAGGTGGCCGGAACCGGCGGTGCGGCGGCGGCTCCCGGGCCGCATGCCCCCGCGGCCGCGGGGGCGGTGCCGCTGTGGAACATCGCCAACATCCTCACCATGCTGCGGATCGTTCTGGTGCCGGTCTTCCTTCTGGTGCTGTTCGTCGGCGACGGTCACGACGTCGCGTGGCGCATCGCCGCGACGGGTGTGTTCGCCGTCGCGGCGATCACGGACCGCATCGACGGTCAGCTCGCGCGCAAGTACGGACTCGTGACCGATTTCGGCAAGCTCGCCGATCCGATCGCCGACAAGGCGCTCATCGGCGCCGCCCTCGTGGGCCTGTCGCTGCTCGGTGACCTGTCGTGGTGGGTGACCGGCATCATCGCGGCCCGCGAGCTCGGCGTCACGGCGCTGCGCTTCTTCGTGCTGCGGCACGCGGTGATCCCCGCGAGCCGCGGCGGCAAGGCCAAGACCCTGGTCCAGACGCTCGCGATCGCGCTGTACCTGCTGCCGCTGCCGGAGGCGGCGACGCCCTTCGCCGTCGCGCTCATGGGGCTCGCGGTGATCCTGACGGTGGGCACCGGCATCGACTACGTGGTCCAGGCGGTGCGGCTGCGCGCCGGCGTGCACCGCGTCGAGCAACAGCACGGGGAGTGAGGCGGTGCCCGACCCGCTCGTTCCCGGCACCGCGGCCGCGGAGCTGGTCGCGACCCTGGCCGCGCGGCGGCAGACGGTGGCCACGGCCGAATCACTCACGGCCGGGCTGATTGCGGCGACGATCGCCGGGGTACCCGGCGCGAGCGTGGTGCTGCGCGGTGGGCTGATCGTCTACGCCACCGACCTCAAGTCCACCCTGGCCGGCGTGGACCCGGAACGGCTCGCGGCGGACGGGCCGGTCTCCGAGTCCACCGCCGCGGCCCTGGCCGAGGGCGCAGCGGCTCGCTGCGGAGCGACGTGGGGCGTGGGCGTCACCGGCGTGGCCGGACCGGACCCGCAGGACGGGCATCCGCCGGGCGCGCTGTATCTCGGGATTGCCGGGCCGGGCGGCACGGTGGTCACCCGCCCGCCGGTGCGCGGGGACCGGTGGGACATCCGGGCCGGGGCGGCCCGTGCCGCCGTGTCGGGCCTACTCACCCGCGTGCGCGGCGCCGCGGGGATGTAGTGTCTTGACACCGCGGTACCGGTGGCAGCCGGACCCGTGCGGAGCCGCGCCCGGCAGGGTTTTCGTGCCCGGGCGGGGAGCCGGGAACCCGGCGACGTGCGTCGTGCGTTGACGGGTTGAGCGACGACGGACGAAGGAGGATGGGATGGCGCTGTTGTTGCGTGAGGCAATCGGTGACAGTCTTCGGCGCACCCGCGTTTCGCAGAGCCGCACCCTGCGTGAGGTCTCCAGCAGCGCCCGGGTCAGCCTCGGCTACCTCTCCGAGATCGAACGCGGGCGCAAGGAGGCGTCGAGCGAACTGCTCGCCGCGATCTGCGACGCCCTCGACGTCCCCTTGTCCGACGTGCTCTTCGACGTCAGCGAGTCGCTTGCCGATGCGGTTCCCGCCCGCGGCCGGACCCCGGTGGGGGCGGCGGCGGGTCTCGGGGCCGAGCCGAAGTCCCGCGACTCGGACGCCCGCGCCGCCGAGCATGCGGCGCTCGTGGCCCAGGACACGCGTGTGGTGATCCCGCCGCCGGCGGCACGCGCGCTGGCCGCCGCATAACATGGAGGACGGACCGCGCCGGCCTGGCCGGACGCGGCCGAAAGCGACACAATTCGGGTCACCACCGGGGGGTGGCTCGGGACACACGGCGGCCGGGTACGCGGGGATCACACGGCCGACCGGAAACGGTGCGCGAGGGCCGCGCACCGGGTCGCGTTCGCCGCGGCGTACCAGATGGAGGCAGGATCACACCCATGGCTAATCCGTTCGTCAAGGGTTGGAAGTACCTGATGGCGCTCTTCAACTCGAAGATCGATGAGAAGGCCGATCCGAAGGTCCAGATTCAGCAGGCGATCGAGGACGCGCAGCGCCAGCACCAGGCACTGTCCCAGCAGGCCGCGTCCGTCATCGGCAACCAGCGTCAGCTCGAGATGAAGCTCAACCGTCAGCTCGACGAGGTCGAGAAGCTCAACGCGAGCGCGCGGCAGGCCGTGCTCATGGCGGATCAGGCCAACGCCGCCGGCGACACCGAGAAGGCCATCCAGTACACGAACGCCGCGGAGGCGTTCGCGGCCCAGCTGGTGACCGCCGAGCAGTCCGTCGAGGATCTGAAGGTGTTGCACGATCAGTCGCTGCAGGCCGCGGCGCAGGCGAAGAAGGCCGTCGAGCAGAACGCGATGGCTCTCCAGCAGAAGGTTGCCGAGCGCACCAAGCTGCTCAGCCAGCTCGAGCAGGCCAAGATGCAGGAGCGCGTGAGCGAGTCCCTGCGCTCGATGGACTCGACGCTCGCCGCGCCCGGCACCACGCCGAGTCTCGACGCGGTCCGCGAGAAGATCGAGCGTCGCTACGCCACCGCGCTCGGATCCGCCGAGCTCGCGCAGAACACGGTGCACGGCCGCATGCTCGAGGTTCAGCAGGCCACCGTCCAGATGGCCGGCCACAGCCGTCTCGAGCAGATCCGGGCCTCCATGAAGGGCGAGGCGCTGCCCGGCGCGGCGGCACCCGCGACCCCCGCGGTCAACCCCACCAAGGAACCGCCGTCGGCGGCGGGAAGCGCCGGCTCGCAGTAGCGCCGGCGTCGACGGCAGACGGCAGAAACGCGGCAACGCAATGAACACACCCGCACGCGGCCGGACCGGACAGTTCCCCGGTCCGGCCGCGGCTGCGCTCCGGGACATGACCGGCAGCGTGGTCGAGGCGGCGCGCCGCTGGAACGACCCCGCGGCCCGGTTGCGCCGCAAGAAGCGCCGCGCCCGTCGTCGTGCCCGCCTCTTCGGCGCCGCCTCCGGAATGAGCGGTGTCGGCACCGCGACGCTGGTGGCCGCGTCGGCTCCCGACTGGACCATCGTCGCCACCGGGGGGACGACCGCCGCGCTCGTCGTGCCCGCCGCGCTGGCGGTGCGTACCTTCCGGCGCCTCGACGCCGTGCCCCTGCCGCCGCCGGCACCCGCCCGCCGGGCCCTGCCGCCGTCGGGTTCCGTCGCGCGGGCCCCGATGGCCCGGCTGGCGAGCGACGAACAGAGTCTCGCCCAGCTGCTGTCGGTGCTGGCCCGTTCCCGCACCGTCGCCGCCGACGACCTCGAGGAGATCGCCGCGGCCGCCCGGGAGGCATCCGCCGCGCTCGAGGCCGTCGCGGTGGATGTGGTCGCGCTCGAATCCGCCGCCCGGGACAGCGCCGCCGCCGGGGCGCACCTCGGGGCGGCCGTCGCGGCCGCCGGAAAGCGACTCGACACGGGCGTCGACCAATTCGAGGAACTCGTTGCCGCCGCGGCCCGGCTCGCGGCGGCCCCGGACGGAACCCGCTCGATGGCCCTGCTCGACCGCCAGCGCGCCGAGCTGATCTCGGCCTCGGACCGGCTCGAGAGCTGGGCCCAGTCGTGGCGGGAGATCCAGCAGATCGAGGGCCGCTACCGGTACTGACGTCGTACCGGTGGCTCAGTCGTCCAGGCCGCGGGCGACGAGGGCCTCGCCCATCGCCTCGGCGGTCAGCAACGCCCCCACGACGACGGGCACCGCCAGGGCCCGCAGCGAGAAGCCGAGCCCGCGGGCCTTGCGTGCCTCGGTCACCTGCGCGACGATCCCGCCGAGCATCGGGACGGCCCGGACGGTCATCACCAGCACGAGGCCGACCCGCTCCGGATCCACGCCGACCCGCCGGAACGGGCCCAGCCCCGCCACGATCGCATCGAGCATGTCGCTCACCCGGGTGGTCAGCGTCACCAGCGCGGCGAGGGCCACGGCAACCAGCAGCTGACCGGACACCACCACCGCCCGCTCCCAGCCGGCGAGCAGCACCTGGAACGCCGCGATCACCACGAGCATCCACAGCAGCGGCCGGAGCTGTCGCAGTGCGGGCCGGGGCGGGATCCGCGCCAGCAGGTAGAGCCCGAGCACGATCACCCCGGCCACCGGCACCTGCCACGGCTGTCGCATCCACACCGTGAGCGCGACGATGAGCACGGCGGTGACCAGCAGCTTCGGGCCCGCCGGCGCCCGGTGCAACGGCGACGACGCGCGATGGTACAAGCCCAGGGTGCTCACGCGACCAGCCTGCGGTAGTAGTCGATCGCCGGGGCGGGCGCGTCGTCGGCGACGACGCGCCCATCGTCGACGACGAGCACCCGATCGAAGCCGGTCAGCAGGTCGAGATGGTGGGTGACCACCACCAGTTGCTGCTCGAGGTCGGCGAAGGTCCGCGCGATCAGCCGGGCGTTGCGCAGATCCAGCAGCGTGGTGGGCTCGTCCGCCACCAGCACCTGCGGCTCGGTGACCATGATCGCCGCGAGGGCCAGGAGCTGCTTCTGCCCGCCGGAGAGCAGGTGACTCGGGTGGTCGTGGTGCCCGGCCAGCCCGAAGTCGGCGAGCACCCGCCGAACCCGCTCCGCGCGCTCGGCCTTGTTCAGTCCGCTGCGGCGCAGGGAGAAGGCGACGTCTTCCGCGACCGTGGGCATCACGATCTGATGGTCGGGATCGGTGAAGACGAATCCCACGCGCCGGCGCACCTCGCGGGCCTTGCGGGCGGTGTCCAGGCCGTCCACCGTGACCGTGCCGGCGGTCGGGATCACCAGCCCGTTGATCATCCGGGCCAGGGTGGACTTGCCGCTGCCGTTGGCGCCGACGATCCCGACGCGGCGCTCGGTGAGGGTCACGTCGATGCCGTCGAGGACGGTGCGCTCACCGTAGGCGTGGCCCACCTGCCGGAAGCGGATCTCGCTCATGCGGTCGTGCCCGGCCCGGCGCTCAGCGCGCGGGGTCGGTGGCCGGGCGTGCCGGTGCGCTCGGGCTGAGCAGGGCCGGGTAGGCGCGGTGCACCTGGGCGGCGACGACCGCCGTGACGACGGCCTTGAGCAGGTCACCGGGCAGGAAGGTGGCATTCGCGCTCAGCGCCGCCCACAGCGTGAGATCGGTGCGTGCGAGCATGCCGGCGATACCGAAGACGTAGAGCACGACGATGCCGCCGAGCACGTTGACGGCGATGCCCGGCAGCACCCGGTAGCGGGGCAGCATGCGCGCCGAGAGCCAGCCGATCACCGCGACGGCGGGAAGCCAGCCGAGCAGGAAGCCGACCGTCGGCCCGGCCAGCGCCGTGAGGGTCGTGCGTCCCCCGGCGAGCACCGGCAGCGCCAGGCCCAGCACGATCACCGTGGCCACCGACAGCACGCCCTTGCGGACGCCGAGCAGCGCCCCGGCGAGCATCACGCCCAGCGTCTGCAGCGTGATCGGCACACCCGACGAGCCGACGGTGATCTGCCCGGGCAGACCCAGAGCGATGATCAGGGCGGCGAACACGGCGATCTGCGCCAGGTCGCGGGCGGGCGTGCGGCGGGTCGAGGACACGATTCTCAGCCTTCTGACGAGGGGACCGAACCTGTCGAGGGTATGTCGCCGCGGCGTGCACTTTCTCACCACCCCGCTCCGGGCCGGCCCCCGAACAGGGCCGCACCGGCCTCCGGGTAACCACCCATCTTTCCCTGATCTCTGCGTTGACCTGGTGTTTTTCCGTCCGTGGGGTGTCACGATCGACAACGAACGGCAACGACGCAAGGAGAAGACGATGTTCTGGAAGATCGTGGGTGTGGTGGCGCTGGTGTGGATCGCCCTCGTGGTGGTCGGGGCGCTCGCGGAGCACCTGTTCGGGATTCTCGTGGTGAGCGCGCTGATCTTCGGCGGCTACATGCTGTACAAGGCCGTGGCCGGCAGCAAGGACGACCACATCACCCACGTGTGAGGTCGCGGCGGCTCAGCGGCGCAGCAACTGCGCGAGCAGCCGGCGACCCTGCCCGAGCGACACGTCGGGCAGGTACGCATGACCGACGGCGATGCCGATCGTGGGCAGTGCCGCGGCGTCCGGGAACACCATGTACATGGGCCGGCGCTGCGGCTGGAACTTCGCCTTGAAGGCGAGCAGTGACCGGAAACCGTAGACCGGCTCGAGGGTGCGGCCCAGCAGGTCGAGCAGCGCGTCGAGCGCGCCGCGGTCGAGCGCGCCGGCCGACGGGTCGGCGCCGGCGAGCGGCGCGCCGGACAGGCTGAGGAAATCGAGGCCCTGTTCCTGCGCGGACATGGCGGCCGAGGCGATGAGGAACTCCATCGCGGGACGGAAGCCGTCGGAGCGGCGGCGCATGAAGTCCAGGGTCAGGCCGACCAGGGTGCCGTCCCGGTAGACCGGCATCCACGACGTCACGGCGTGCACGTGGTCGTCCGCGTCGATCGCCAGGAGCAGCCGCACCTCGGGGTCGCGCAGTTCCTCGAGCCCACCGAGGGTGAAGCCCATCTCGGGGAGGCCCTTGTCGGCGACCCATTCCTCGGAGATCTCGACGATCTGCTCCGTCACCGGCAACGGAGCCTCGGTGAACGTCGTCCACCGCGCCTCCACACCGTCCTTGGCGGCGCGGTTGAGGGCGGTGCGGACGTCCTGGAACTTCTTGCCCTTGAACACGAGGCCGGGAAGCACGACGACCGTCTCCTCGGCCACCCGCAGACAGCTCCAGCCGTGGTCCCGGGCGATCGCGGCGGTGTCCTCCCCGACGGAGTAGAAGCACGGGGTCCAGCCGTTGCCGAGGCAGTACGCGGCGAACTCGTCGATCGCGTTCTCCAGGCCGGCCGGATCGCCCACGGGGTCGCCTGTGGTCAGGGCGACCCCCGAGTGCACGCGGTAGGCCACGGCGTGCCGGCCGTCCTCGCCGAACCAGTAGTGGTTGCCGGGCCACGTCGTCATCCACGACAGCGAGGTGCCGCCGGGGGAGTGCAGCAGTGCACGCACCCGGTGTTCGTCGCCGGGATCGTGCCCGAGCGCGGGGAGCAGGAAGCTGCGGACCATCAGCAGGCAGAACGCGGCCCACACCAGCACCCCCACCCACTCGAACAGCAGCGTGGTGGCCGGGGTCAGCGGCAGTACCGGCGGCTCGAACAGCTGCAGATACACGGGTGGGACGAGACGGCGCGGCGCGTCGCGCACCAGCGTGGCGGCGCCGGGGTCGCGGTCGAAGCCGTCGGCGAGCAGTACCCCCACCACCACGTAGGTGACGAGCGCGGCACCCGCCGCGGCGGCGGTGCCCAGCCACACCCGCGGATACGTCCCGCGCGGGGCGCGCACCTCGAACAGCCGGCGGGTCACCAGCAGCAGCACGAGCACCGCGACGAGGGCCAGCAGCGGAGCGAGCTCCATGTACACCGAGCTGGTGCGGCGGGTGCCGTACAGCAGCGACCGGGTCTCTTCCTGCTCGGTGATCTGCACGACCGCACTGACGGCGGCCACCGCGATCAGGGCGACGTGCCCCCACACCGAGAGCAGCCACGCGGCGCGGCGGCCCCGGCGCAGTCCCTCCGCACCCACGAGCAGCACCGCCGACGGCATCAGGTTCATCACCAGCGGTCCGATCCCGGACAGGCGCAGCGCCTGCCGGCCCTTGCGGCACTCGTCGCGCAGGGCCGGGTCGGCGCAGATGTCGACCAGTTCCCGCGCGCTGTACGGGACCTGGTCGAACAACTCCCGCAGCGCCGCGAGCGGCCCGATGGCGTGGGGGGAGAACGCCGCCAGGATCGGGCCGAGGACGCTTGCGGCGACCACCAGCGCCACGAGGGTGCGGCGCTCCCGCACGGTGCCGCCGAGGGCCGGGCCCCGGGCCGCGCGGCCGAACAGCACGGGTCCGAGGAACAGGCCCGCCAGCGCCGCGCAGAGCCGCACCACGTCCTGCAGGTGCCCCGCGAACAGGGCGCTCGTCACGAGGAACACCAGCACCAGGGTGCGGATGCGGCGCCGCCACAGCGTGCCCATCGCCGCGGTGGCGGCGAGCAGGGTGCCGAGCACCCACGGCAGGGGATCCTCGGTCAGGTGCCCGTGCAGTTCGAAGCCCCACGAGTTCGGCACGGTCGACGCCAGCAGCGCCACCAGCAGGGCGAGCGCGGCGCCCGCGCCCTGCGAGAGCGCCGCGGCGAGCGCGAATCTGCGGCTGCCGAGGCGGTTCTCCACCGGCACCGCGACGGCGAGGATCGCCACGCTCGACAGGACGTACTCGCCGAGGCCGGACGCGAAGAGCCCGGACGTCCAGAGCACCCACGGATGGCCCTCGCCGAAGCTACGGGTGCCGAGGGAGACGTCGAGGGCCAGTTCGTGGGACGGCCCGCGCCACACGGACCCGGTGGCGATCGCGAGCACCCACATCGCCGCGAGCAGGGTGAGACCGACGGGGGCCCGGCGCAGCGCCGCGACGCTGCGTGCGATCACGGGGCGACGAGGCCGAGTCGGCGGCTGAGCCACGGCAGCTCCTTCTCGAGTCCGGCGGACCACACCGCGAAGCTGTGCGCTCCCGGCAGTTCCGTGAGGTGGACGTCCATGCCGGCGGCCCGGGCCGCCGTCGTGAGTTGTTCTATTCCCGAACGGTATTCGCTGTCGTCGAGGCCCACGACGAACGCCCCCGCCGAGCCGGGGTAGCGGTTGCGGGCCAGCAGGTCGGCAGGGTTGTTCCGCGCGAACGCCTCCGTGTCGCCGCCGAACACCTCACGGATCGTGCGGTCCCGGTCGCCGAGGGTCGGCTCGGCCTGGCCGGAGAAGTCGAGGAACGTGGGGTACACGTCGGGGCGGGCGGTCGCGAGCTGCAGCGCGCACGTCCCGCCGTACGAGAGACCGCCGATCGCCCAGCCCGCCGGATCGTCGTCGACCTGCAGGTGCTCGCGGACCCAGGCGGGCACGTCGACCGCCAGGTAGGTTGCGGCGTTGCCGAGGTGGGAATCGGCGCACAGCGGGTTGTCGAACTGGCCGCCGGTGCCGTCGGCGAGCACGACGACCGGTGCCAGCCCCTCGTGCTCGGCCGCGAACGCGTCCATGATCTGCGGCAGCCGGCCCCCGATCAGCCAGTCGTCGGTGCTGCCGGGCTGGCCGGCGAGCAGCACCAGCACCGGGAGTTCGGGGCGCGGCTCGGCGAAGTAGGCGGGTGGCAGGTAGATCCGCGCGTCGCGGGCGCGGAATCCCGAGACGGCAGCGGGGATCGGGGTGGTCGTCACCGCGCCGGTCGCGGGCAGATCGGCCGGGGGCGACCAGTTCTCGGACAGCGGTTGCCGAGCGATCGTCGCCGTGGCCGGTGCCAGGGCCACGTCGAGCGGCACGGTGCGGTAGTCGGTCATGCCGAGGGCGGAACGCACGGTGGGGTAGGCGTCGAACACCGCGTTGATCCGCCCCGCACCCGCCACCGCCACCGCCAGCGCGGCGACGACGAGGGCGGCCGCGACGAGCGGACGCGCCCGGTCCCGGCGGCGGACGAGCCACCGGCCGGCCAGGAGCACCACGGCGAGGACGGCGAGGGCGGACCACGCGTACACATCCCGTGGTAACCGATCCGGGAACGGTCGCCACACCTGCTCGACGAGCACGGCGGCGAGCACCACCAGCACCAGGGTCAGCGCGACGGTCGTCGGAATCCCCATCAGGAGCCAGCGGCGGTGCCGTCGTGCGGCCAGGGTGGCCAAGCCGGCGACGGTGAGGACGGTGAACACCACGGCCGCCGCCGTCGTCGTCAACCGCACGTCGAGCGCTGCTTCGACGAGCCCGGACCACGACACGACGTCCAGTATGCGCGAGGCCCCCACCCGCGCATCGGGATCGGCGATAGTGGACGAATGGAACCGGTACCGGAGGACTGGCAGCGGGCGCTCGTGATCGCCGCGCACCCCGACGACATCGAGTACGGCGCGGCGTCCGCGGTGGCGCGGTGGACCCGACAGGGCAAGGAGGTGCGCTACGTCCTGGCGACCAGCGGCGAGGCCGGCATCGCGGGCCTGCCGCCGGCGGCGTGCGGGCCGCTGCGCGAGCAGGAGGAGCGGGCATCCGCCCGGGTCGTCGGGGTCGAGGTGGTCGAGTTCCTCGGGCATCCCGACGGCCGCCTGGTGGCGGGGCCGGACCTGCGCCGCGATCTTGCGGCGGCGATCCGCCGGCACCGACCCGAGATGGTGGTGACCGGCAACTTCGGGCTCACGTGGTTCCCCGGCGTCCTCAACAGCGCCGACCACCGTGCCCTGGGGCTGAGCGTGCTCGACGCGGTCACCGACGCGGCGAACGAGTGGATCTTCCCGGACCTGGCCGAGCAGGGTCTGCCGCCGTGGCCGGGGGTGCGGTGGGTGGCGGTGAGCACCACGTCTCCCACTCACGGAGTGGACGTCACCGACACCGTCGAGGACGGCGTCGCGTCCCTCGCCGAGCACCGCCGCTATCTCGAGGCGCTCGCGCCCGCCCCCGTGCTCGACCAGGCCCGGGGGCAGGTGGAGTCGGCCACGGCCGCTCTGCCCGGGTTCGCGGCGGAACGGGCCGCCGGGTTCGAGCTCTACACGTTCGGGGCCTGACCGCCGGGCACGAGGACGACTCCGGCACCGGGCACGGCCTCGACGTCCACGGGCAGCGGTCCGAGCGGTTCGCCGTCCGCGTAGGCGGAGATGCCGGGACACTCGAGCCGCACCCGCCGGACGCGGTGCACGTTCACCTCGTCCAGGTCGACGTGCGTACCGCGGTAGACGGTGGGGAACAGGCGCAGCAGGCGGGTCCGGTTGGCCGAGGTCACGATCACGACGTCGAGGAGGCCGTCGTCGAGACGCGCGTCCGGCGCGATGCGCATGCCGCCCCCGTAGGTGGAGGCATTGCCCACGGCCACCATCGTCGCCGTCACGTCGAGGTCGTCCCCGTCCAGCGTGATGCGATACGGCAGCAGGCGAAGATTCGCCAGTTCCGCGACCATCGCGACGTTGTAGCGCAGGCGGCCGCGCGGCCGGCGCATCCGGTTGGCGCGGTCGGTGACCAGGGAGTCGAATCCGCTGGCGAGCACGGTGCCGAACCAGTGGTCCGGCCGCCCGGGCGCCCGGACCCTTCCGAGGTCGATCGTCCGCGTGGCCCCGTCGGCGATCACGTCGGCCGCCGCCACCGGATCCGACGGCACGTGCAGGACGCGGGCGAGGTCGTTGCCGGTTCCGGCCGGGACGATGCCGAGCGGAATCCCGGTCTGCGCGAGCGCCTGCCAGGCGAGCCAGACGAGCCCGTCCCCGCCGACCGCGACGAGGGCCCCGGTTCCCTCGGCGACGGCGCGGCGCACCAGCTCGAGGGAGTGTTCCGGGGTGTCGCCGGCGATCTCGGTGACGCGCAGGCCCCGTTCGCGCAGCCGGGCCGTCGCGGACCTCGTTGCGCGCGCGGTGTGCGGGCCCGCGGCCGGGTTCGTCAGGACGGTGACGGATTCGATCACGGCAGCAGCTTTCCAGGGTTGAGGATGCCGACCGGGTCGAGTGCGTCCTTGACCGCGCGGAGCAGGCCGGTGCCCAGAGCCCCGATCTCGTCGGCCATCCACGGCCGATGGTCGCGCCCGACCGCGTGGTGGTGGGTGACGGTGCCGCCGGTGGTCATGATCGCGTCCGTGGCGGCGCGCTTGGCGGCCGACCACTGCGTGAGGGGATCGTCCGTCTGCGCGCACACGACGGTGAAGTACAGGGACGCGCCGGTGGGGTAGGTGTGCGAAATGTGGCACAGCACCAGTGGCGGGGTGCCCTGTTCCTGCAGGGAGGCGGTGAGCGCGTCGGTCACCGCCGTCCGCAGCCGTGCCAGATTGCTCCACGTGGTGGCGGTTTCGAGGGTCTCGGCGAGTGCCCCGACCCGCAGCAGGGCGTCGCGCAGGTGCGGTGCGTCGAACCGTCCGTGCTCCCAGGCGCGGGCCGGCTCTTCTCCGAGGTCGGTGCCGCCCAGGGTCGCGAGCAGGGCGTCGACCTCCGCGGCGCGGGCGCGTACGTGTTCGGCGGTGCCCTCGACGGTGGTCACGGCCAGGCATCCGGTGGGGGCGGTCGCACCGATGTGTTCGTGCAGCGCGAGGTTCGTCGCGGTCTCGGTCTCGTCCGACAGGCGCAGCACGGTGGGGACGGCGCCGGTCTGCACGAGGGTGCGCAGGGCGTCCGCGCCCGTGGCGAAGTCGGGGAACGACCAGGCGCGGTGGGCGGTCGCGGCGGGGATCGGGTGGATTCGCACGCCGACCTCGGTGACGATGCCGAACAGACCCTCGGACCCGAGGAACAGTTGCCGCAGGTCCGGGCCCGCGGCCGAGGCCGGGGCGCGGCCGGCCCGGACGGTACCGCGCGGGGTGGCGACGACGAGGTGCTCGACCATCTCGTCGAACCGGCCGTGGCCCGCGGAGGCCTGGCCGGAGGATCGGGTGACGGCGAACCCGCCCACGGTCGCGTGGCGGAAGCTCTGCGGGAAGTGCCCGAGCGAGAAGCCGTGGGCACCGAGCAGCTCCTCGGCCTGCGGTCCGGTCGCGCCGGCCTGCAGCGTCGCCAGACCGGAGACCGGATCGAGGTCGGTGAGCGCGTTCATCCGTTGCAGGTCCACTGCGACGACGGCCTCGAAGCCGTCGCGCACCGGGTCCAGCCCGCCGACGACGCTGGTGCCGCCGCCGAACGGCACGACGGCGATCCCCTCGCCGGCGCAGTAGTCGAGTACGGCGAGCACCTCGTCGTGGCTGCCGGGCCGCAGCACCGCGTCGGGTCCGTCCTGCGGCCCGGGGTTCTGTCGCCGCAGCAGGTCGAGGGTGCTCTTGCCGCCGGCGTGCCGGAGCCGGGTCGCGTCGTCGTCGGCGACGTGTTCCGGGCCGACGATGCGCCGCAGGCCCTGGTGGTGCCGGGTGTCCAGCCGTGACGGGGTGAGCCGCACGGCGGTCTCGGGCAGCGAGCGGGCGCGATCGGTGTCCACGCCGAGGGCCTGACGAAGCAGTGTGCGGACGCCCTCGCCGAGTTCCTTCCGGCGGTCCGCCGTGCCCCACGCGTCCCACTCCATCTCGGCTGCGGCGGTGGGGTGTTGCGGTGTGAACCTCACAGTCATGCGTTACAGTGTTACATACAATGTCTATTCGTAACGATGAGATCCGGTCTTCCGGCCCGCCGACGGCAACCGTCGAGAACCAGATCCTCGACGCCACCCGCTCGTGCCTGCTCGACTTCGGACTGCGGCGCACCACCCTCGCCGAGGTGGCGCGGCGCGCCGGTGTCAGCCGCCCCACGGTCTATCGCCGCTGGCCCGACACCCGTGCCCTGGTCGCGGACCTTCTCACCCGTGAGATCCGCGCCGTCCTGCCGGATCTCGGCGGAGAGGGGCCCGTCCGGCCGCGCGTCGTGCGGGCCGTCGTGACGGCCGTCGACGAGATCGGCACACACCCGCTGTTCGAGAAGATCCTGCGGTCGGACCCGGACCTGCTCATGACGTACATCGTGGACCGGCTCGGGACCAGCCAGCACGCAGTGCTCGAGGTGCTGACCGGGGCGCTCGTCCTCGGCCAGCGCGACGGCACCGTCCGCGGCGGCGACGTCCACGCGCTCGCCGCCTTCGTGCTGCTCACCGCCCAGTCCGTGGTGCAGTCCGCCGGGATGGTCGCCGAGGTGGTCGACCGTGCGGCACTGCTGACCGAGCTGGCGCACGCCGTGGACACCTATCTCGCACCCTCCGGGGAGGATCGCCCGTGACCGGACCCGCCTCCAGCGCCCTCGACGCCGCCCGCCGACGCCGGGAACTCGACGACCTCGCCGCCCGGCCCACCGTCGACGTGCTCGTCGTCGGTGGCGGTGTCACCGGCGCCGGCGCCGCGCTCGACGCCGCGTCGCGCGGCCTGAGCGTCGTCCTCGTCGAACGGCACGATCTCGCCTTCGGCACGAGCCGGTGGAGTTCGAAGCTCGTCCACGGCGGCCTGCGCTATCTCGCCACCGGGAACATCGGCATCGCCCGCGAAAGTGCCTTCGAGCGGGGAATTCTCATGACCCACACGGCGCCGCACCTCGTGCGCGCGATGCCGCAGCTGGTGCCGCTGCTGCCGTCGGTCGGCCGCGGCGAGGCCGCGCTCGTGCGCACCGGGTTCCTCGCCGGCGACGCCCTGCGGGTCTCCGCGCACACGCCGTCCGCGGTGCTGCCGCGCTCGCGCCGCATCGGCGCGGGGCGCGCCGCCGACCTGGTCCCCGCCGTCCGGCGCGACGGGCTGCGCGGGGGACTGCTCGCCTACGACGGCCAGCTCGTCGACGACGCCCGGCTCGTCGTCGCCCTCGCCCGCACCGCCGCCTCCTACGGCGCCCGCATCCTCACCCGCGTCGACGCGCACTCCGTCACGGCCGACGGCGCCTCCCTGCGCGACACCCGCACCGGCACCGAGGTGCGGGTGACGGCCCGCGCCGTGATCAACGCGGCGGGCGTGTGGGCGGGACAGGTGGATCCGTCGATCCGGCTGAGACCGAGCCGCGGCACTCACCTCGTGCTCGCCGCCGCCGCCCTCGGCAACCCCACGGCCGCGCTCACCGTGCCGATTCCCGGCGCCACCAACCGGTTCGTCTTCGCGCTGCCCGCCCAGCTGGGCCGCATCTATCTGGGACTGACCGACGAGGAGGCGCCCGGCGCGCTGCCCGACGTCCCGCAGGCCACCGACGGCGAGATCGACTTCCTCCTCGACACCGCCAACACGGCCCTCGCCGTGCCCCTGACCCGCAACGACGTCCTCGGCACCTTCGCGGGACTGCGGCCGCTGCTCGACTCCTCCGCGCCGGGCACCGACACCGGCGGCGGCACCGCGGACCTGTCGCGCCGGCACGCGGTCGTGCGCTCCGAGTCCGGTCCGATCGGCATCGTCGGCGGCAAGCTCACCACCTACCGGCGGATGGCGCAGGACGCCGTCGACGCGGCCGTCGAGACGGCCGGGCTGCGCGTCGGGCCGTGCCGCACCCAGCGGCTCCCTCTCGTCGGCGCCGCGCCTCCTGCCGTGCTGCGCACCGTCGCCGCCCCGCCGAACCTGGTGCGGCGCTACGGCACCGAGGCGGCCCTGCTCGCCGCGGACCCGCGCAGACTGGAACCGATCGCCCCCGGGCTCGACGTCAGCCGCGCGGAACTGGAATTCGCCGTCACCCACGAGGGCGCCCTCGACGTCGACGACATCCTCGACCGCCGTACCCGGATCGGGCTCGTGCCCGGCGACCGGGCCCGGGCGCTCGACGCCGCCGGTGATGTGTCGGCCTGACCGCCAAAGCGTCCGGCCCGGCACTCTTCACGTGCGCGATATTCTGAGACGGCCGTCGGGCGGGCGCCCGCGACGGACTCGGGAGTGGACGACACCGTGGGAGAACTGCAGACCGGCTCCGTGTTCGCCGGGTACCGTATCGAACGCCGCCTCGGCACGGGAGGTATGGGCAGCGTCTACCTGGCGCGGCATCCGAACCTGCCGCGTTTCATCGCGCTGAAGCTGCTGGACCCGTCGGCGACCGCGAACCCGGGAAACCGCAGCCGGTTCCTCCGGGAGGCCGACCACGTCGCGCGGCTCGAACATCCCAACATCGTCACCGTGTACGACCGCGGCAATGTCGGCGACCAGTTGTGGATTGCGATGCAGTACGTGGACGGCACCGACGCGGTGGGTGCACTGCGCAGGGGACCGATGCCTCCGGGGCGCGCCGTGCACATCGTGTCCGAGACCGCCCGCGCGCTCGATTACGCGCATGCACACGGGATACTGCACCGCGACGTCAAGCCCGCGAACATCCTGCTCGCGCCGAGCGGGGGGAGTGAACCCGAGCGCGTCCTGCTCGCGGACTTCGGGATCGCGAAGAGCCTCGACAGCACGGCGGTCACCGAGACCGGCATGCTCGTCGCCAGCCTGCAGTACGCGTCCCCCGAACAGATCGAGGGACGGCCCCTCGGCCCCCGGACCGACGTCTACGCCCTCGGGTGCACGCTCTATCAACTGCTCACGACGCGGCCACCGTTTCCGGGGTCCGAGCCGGCACATCTGGTCCACGCGCATCTGCATCTGCCCCCGCCGCGCCCCACCGCGGCGCGGCCGGACCTGCCGTCCGCGTTCGACGACGTGATCGCCCGCGCGATGGCCAAGCGCCCCGAGGACCGCTTCCCCACGTGCGGTGCGCTGGCCGCGGCCGCGCGTGCCGCTCTCACCGAGCCGGTCACCGAGCCGGTCACCGCGCCGACCCGGGCGATCACCGCCGCCGAACCCGCCCCCGCCCCCGTGTACGCCGGTCCGACCGACCCGCCCGGACACCCGACGTCGCGTTCCCGGCGGCCGCTGCTCGTGCTGCTGGGCGCCGCGGTCGTGGGCCTCGCGCTCGCCGGATCGCTGACGTGGATCCTGCCCGGCCGCGACGAGACGCCGGAGCCGGATGCGCGGGCCGACACCTCGGTCACCGGGCAGATCGACAGCCCCGGTCCGGTGGCGCCGCCCCCCGCGACGGTCACGGTGGAGGTCACCGACCTCCCCACCACGTCGCCCGCACCGACGACCACGGACCCGCCGCAGAGCCGCCCGGACCGCATCCCGGTCGCGCAGGCGGACACCCGGGGCTTCGACGACGACATCGGGCCGCGCTGCAACTCGACCGACGAGGCCGTCGCGGTGGCGCGCACGTCGGAGTCGCGGGTCCTGGTGTGCCGCAACGACTCCGATCGCCTCTACTACAAGGGCCTGCGGCTCAGCGACGGTGCCGACATCGAACTGGCCGATGCCGCTCCGGCCGCCGCCGGATTCACCGTCCTGGCCGGACCTGTGCGCTACACCTTCGACGAGGACGAACTGCTGATCATCGACAACGGAACGGTCACCACCCGCGAGCAGGTGCTCCAGTTCTGGTCGGCGTATCCGTGACCGCCGGCGCCGCAGAACGGCCACCCCGTGGGACTGTTGCCGCCGATCTCCGCGCCGATCGGTGGCCGTCCCCGGATTCGGGTCCATCGCCCCGGCTGTGCTCGCCCCTCCGAGCGATCACCAGTAGCGACTGCCGGGCCCGCCTTTGAAGGGGCCGACCACCCGATCGGTGATCCACCCGCCGTAGAAGCCCCCCGCCTGGGGACGCACCCGCTCGCCGTCGACGAAACAGCCGTCCATCGGACCCGGCATGACTGCCACATGCCCGACGAGTGCCTCGTATCCGGCAACCGGCCGGGGATAGTGCCACGCCGCACGCTCGGCGACGTGTCCGCCCGCCACGACGTCGAAATAGTCGGCCCGTCCCTTCCACTCGCACACCGTGCTCCCGGGAACCGGCCGCAGGACCCCCTCGGCGAAGCATGTCCGGGGCAGGTAGTAGGTCGGCGGGTGGCTCGTCTCCAGCAGCCGCAACGGGTTGCGGGTGCGTGCGACGAGTTGCCCGCCGAACCACACCTCGACCAACTCGTCGCTCCGTCGGACCACGGGCGGCCGCGGGTAGTCCCACACCGACTCCTGTCCCGGACCGGCGGGGTCCGGCACCGGGTGGCCGCTCCTCACGGGACACCTGCCGACATCGTCATGCTTCCAGGCTCGCACGTTCGATGCGGTGGGCACAGTCCGGGCGAGCCCCACCGCCGAGGCGCTGCACCGGCGGCGGGTACTCCCGGCATCGCCTCCACAACCGGGCAGCGGGGAGCGGGTGTGGCAGTCTGAGCCGATGCGAGTGGCGGTGGTGGCCGGGCCCGACGCCGGGCATGCGATCCCGGCGATAGCCCTGAGCCTGCGTCTGGCCGAGGCGGGCGACGAGCCGGTCCTCTTCACCGGCGAGCGGTGGCTCGGCCTCGACCTCGACGGGGTGACGCTCGCGCCGCTCGCCGGCCTGGCGCCGCGTCCGGAGGACGACGATGCCGATGCCGGTGCCCGCATCCATGCCCGCGCCGCCCACATCGCGTCCGAGATGCTGCCCGGGCTCAGCGCGTTGCTGCCCGACCTCGTCGTCTCCGACGTGCTCACCGCGGGCGGCGGCATGGCCGCCGAACGCCTCGGTATCCCCTGGGTGGAGCTGTCGCCCCATCCGCTGTATCTGCCCTCGCGGGGGCTGCCCCCCATCGGCAGCGGTCTCGCCGCAGGCACCGGGCTGCGCGGGCGCGCGCGGGACACGGTGCTGCGCGCGGCGACCGCCCGCTCGATCCGGCAGGGGGAACGCGAACGGTCCGCCGCGCGCGTCGGGATCGGCCTGGCCGCCCGGGATCCGGGGCCGGCGGCCCGGCTCGTCGCCACCCTGCCCGCCCTCGAGGTGCCGCGACCGGACTGGCCCGCCGGGGCGCACGTCGTCGGGCCGCTGCTGTGGGAGCCCACCGGCGACGTCCTGGAGCCGCCCCCCGGCGACGGACCGCTGGTGATGGTGGCCCCGTCCACCGCGGCTACCGGCGTGCCCGGCCTGCTCGACGCCGTGTGCACGGGCCTCGGCGGATCCGGGATGCGGATCGTCGTCGCGATGCTCGAGCCGCCCGAGCGGGACTGGCCGGACGGCGTCGTGGCCGGACACGGCCGGCAGGACCTGCTGCTCGAGCAGGCCGACGTGGTGGTGTGCGGCGGCGGCCACGGGATGCTCGCCAAGGCCCTGCGCGCCGGGGTGCCCGCGGTAGTGGTGCCCGGCGGCGGCGACCAGTGGGAGCTGGCCAATCGGGCCGCCCGGCAGGGCAGCGCGGCGGTGGTGCGGCCACTCGACTCCGACGCGCTGCGGGCGGCCGTCGACACCGTGCTGGCCGAGCCGCGCTTCACGCGCGCGGCCCGCCTGGCCGCCGCGACGGAAACGCAGGTCGAGGACCCTGTGGCCGTCTGCCGCGGCGTCGTGGCGCCGATGCGGTGACGTGTCCCGTGTCCGCTCCACCGGCCGCTGTCGCGGGTCCGGGAGGCGACTACCGTGGCGCAGGTGCGACTGACGGAATTTCACGAGTGTGTCCGCAACGAGTTCGGGCAACTGCGCGGCGACGCCCTGCTACGTGACCACGTGCTGCTCTCGCTCGGAGGGCGGACCGCCGCCGCGGCCATCGAGGCCGGCCGGGAACCCCGTGAGGTGTGGCGGGCCCTGTGCGACGAGTTCGACGTCCCGCCCGCGCGCCGGTGAAACCGCCGCGCCCGTTCCGTTCGAACAATTGTTCGCCTATGCTGGTCCGCGGGTGGTGAAGAAGTAGTCCACAGGCGTCCGATTCATCCACAGATCCGGCCGCTCGCCGGTCGGGACGGCGAACTTGTCGGTGCCGGACTCTAACGTCATCGGCAAGCAAGACGAGACTCGAAAAGGGGACCACGATGGCACCACAGGCACACGATCGCGACAAGGCGCTCGAGCTGGCGCTCGCGCAGATCGACAAGAGCTTCGGCAAGGGCTCGGTGATGCGCCTGGGGGAGGAGTCCCGCCAGCCCATCGCCGTGATCCCGACGGGCTCGATCGCGCTCGACGTCGCGCTCGGCATCGGCGGCCTCCCACGCGGCCGGGTCGTCGAGATCTACGGCCCGGAATCCTCCGGTAAGACGACGGTCGCTCTGCACGCCGTTGCCAACGCCCAGGCCGCCGGCGGCATCGCCGCCTTCATCGACGCCGAGCATGCGCTCGATCCCGAGTACGCCCGCAAGCTCGGCGTCGACACGGACGCCCTGCTCGTGTCGCAGCCGGATACCGGTGAGCAGGCGCTCGAGATCGCGGACATGCTGATCCGTTCCGGCGCGCTCGACATCATCGTGGTCGACTCGGTGGCGGCCCTGGTGCCGCGCGCCGAGATCGAGGGCGAGATGGGTGACAGCCACGTCGGCCTGCAGGCCCGCCTGATGAGCCAGGCGCTGCGCAAGATGACCGGTGCACTCAACAACTCGGGCACCACCGCGATCTTCATCAACCAGCTGCGCGAGAAGATCGGGGTCATGTTCGGCTCGCCCGAAACGACCACCGGCGGTAAGGCTCTGAAGTTCTACGCGTCGGTGCGCCTGGACGTGCGGCGTATTGAGACCCTCAAGGACGGCTCCGACGCGGTGGGCAACCGCACCCGCGTCAAGGTCGTCAAGAACAAGGTGTCGCCGCCCTTCAAGCAGGCCGAGTTCGACATCCTCTACGGCCACGGCATCAGCAAGGAGGGCTCGCTCATCGACATGGGTGTCGAGCAGGGCTTCATCCGCAAGTCCGGCTCCTGGTACACCTACGAGGGCGACCAACTCGGTCAGGGCAAGGAGAACGCCCGCAAGTTCCTGTTGGAGAACACCGACATCCGGGACGAGATCGAGAAGAAGATCAAGGAGAAGCTCGGCATCGGGGCGGACATCACCGCCGAGGTGGCCGACGAGCCCGCCGACTTCTGAGTCGAGCGTTGGGCAGCGACTCCCGTCGCGGTGACCGGCGTGGCGACGACCTGCCCGGCGGCGGAACGGAGGCACAGGCCAAGGACCTGTGCCTCCGTCTGCTGACCGACCGGGCTCGCAGCCGCGCCGAACTCGCCGCGAAACTCGAACAGAAGGGCTTCGCCGCGGACGTCGCCGAGCGGACCCTCGACCGGCTCACCGAGGTGGGTCTCGTCGACGACGCCGAGTTCGCCCAGCAGTGGGTGCGCTCCCGTCACCGGCATGCCGGCCGGGGCAAACGTGCCCTGGCAATGGAACTGCGCCGCAAGGGTATCGGGCAGCACGAGGCGGCTGAGGCGCTGGAGCAGATCGACGGCGACGACGAACGCGCCCGCGCCGCCGAACTGGTGCGCAAGAAGCTGCGCACCCAGCCCCCGCTGCCCACGGAGGGGGATCGGCGCGAGATCGCCGCGGAACGGGACAAGGTGGTGCGACGGCTGGTCGGCATGCTCGCCCGCCGTGGTTACCCGCAGGGCGTGGCCTTCGACGTGGTCCGCAGCGAGCTCGCCGGGCTCGATCCCGAGCCCGGCGACGTCGCCACCGACTGACGGGTTACCGGCGCTTGTCGTGATCGCTGGTGATGTCCACCCCCGGCACGGTCATGCCGGAAAGCACGTTGTCGGGTGCGTTCTCGTCGGCCTCCGGCATCGCGGCACGGTTCTTGCGTCCGGTCCGCAGACGCCGCTCGAGCCGGGTCGCGACGACCGTCAACGCGCCGTTGAGCACGATCATGATCGCGGCCACCACGAGCAGCGACGGCAGGTAGTTGCCGAAGAACGCGCCGAGCTGCTGACCGGCGCGCACGACTTCGACGTACCCGATGAGATAGCCGAGCGCGGAGTCCTTCAGGGCCACCACCATCTGCGAGACGATCGCCGGCAACATCGCCGTGACGGCCTGCGGCAACAGGATCAGACGCATGATCTGGCCCTTGCGCATGCCCAGCGCCGCGGCGGCCTCGGTCTGCCCACGGGGCAGCGACCGGATACCGGCGCGGACGATCTCGGCGATCACCGAGCCGTTGTAGAGGGTCAGGCCGGTGACCACCGCAGCCAGCGCCAGGTACTTCGACCGGAAGACCTGGTATTCGGCGAACAACTGGTAGGCGAAGATCATCAGGATCAGCACCGGAATGGCCCGGAACAGTTCGACGATGAAGCCGCACACCGCGCGTACGGGCCGGTGATCGGAGAGCCGGCCGATGCCCAGCGCGGCCCCGAGGACCAGGGCGAGCACGATGGATACCGCCGCCGCGATGAGTGTGCCCCGGATGCCGGGGATCAGATACGTGGTCCACGAGCTCGATTCCAGGAACGGCTCCCACTTCTCGGTGGTGAGCTGCCCCTTGGCGTCGAGAGCCCGGTAGACCAAATAGCCGACGGCGACGAGCAGCACGGCCACCGCCGCCGAGGCGACGTGGTAGATCGTTCGCGCCCGGGGACCGGGGGCGTCGTAGAGGACGGTTGCGCGGCCGGTGCTCACCGGGACACCTCGAATCGCGTGCTCAGCCAGCCGAACAGCAGGCCCGTGGGCAGGGTCAGGATCACGAAGCCGAGGGCGAAGATGCCGCCGATGACGAAGATCTGCGCCTCGTTCTCGATCATGGTCTTCATCAGCAGGGAGGCCTCCGAGACGCCGATGACGGACGCGATCGTCGAATTCTTGGTCAGGGCGATCAGCACGCTACCGAGGGGTGCGATCACCGCGCGGAACGCCTGCGGCAGCACGATCAGGCGCAGATTCTGGCCGAAGGTCAACCCGAGGGAGCGGCCCGCCTCGGCCTGCCCGACGTTGACGGTGTTGATGCCCGAGCGCAGCGACTCGCAGACGAACGCCGCGGTGTAGACGCTCAGGCCCAGCACCGCGAGCCGGAAGTTGTTGTCCACCAGGAATGTCGGCGACGACTGGGGTGCAAGGCTGATGCCCAGCGTCTGTGACAGGCCGAACAGGCAGAAGATGATGATCAGCGTCAGGGGGGTGTTGCGGAAGATCCCCACGTATACGGTGCCGACCGCCCGTGCCACCGGCACCGGGGACACGCGCATCCCGGCGAGGATCGTTCCGAGGATCAGGGCGCCGATCGCCGAGAGCACCGTCAACTGCACGGTGGTCCAGAAGGCGTCGATCAACTGATCGCCGTACTTGCTCAACAGATCCACAGGTCAACTCCACCGATCGGGGACTGGGATCCGGCCGGCCCGTGACGAGTCGTCGAACGGGCCGGCCGGACGGCGGGGGACGGTCAGTAGCGGTCGACCTGCGGCGGTTCCGGCAGGGGGTATCCGGACGGGCCGACAGTGGATTCGAGGGCGGCCTGCCAGGCACCGCTCGAGATCATCTCTTCGATCGCGTCGTTGATCTGGTTGCGGGACTCGGTGTCGCCCTTGGCCAGACCGATACCGTAGCGCTCCTCCGTGAACGGCTCGCCCACGACCTTCAGCTGGCCCGGGTACTGGGCCGCGTAACCGGCGAGGATGATGTCGTCGGTGGTCACGGCGTCGACCGCACCGTTGCGCAGCGCCTCGACGCAGGCGGAGTAGGTGTCGAACTCCTGCAGCTGCACGTCCTGCGCGTAGGTGTCCTTGACCTTCTGTGCGGGGGTGGAGCCGGCCACCGAGCACAGCCGCTTGCCGCCGTTGAGCGACTCCGGTCCGGTGATGTCGGTGTTGTCGGCACGCACGAGCAGCGACTGGCCGGCGACGAAGTACGGCCCGGCGAAGTCGACCTTCTCCTTGCGCGTGTCGGTGATCGAGTAGGTGGCGACGATGTAGTCCACCTCACCGTTCTCGATGAGAGTCTCGCGCTGCGGGGACGGAGCTTCCTTGAACTCGATGTTCTCCGGCGCCACTCCCAGCTGCTGCCCGACGTACTTCGCGACCTCGACGTCGAACCCGGTGAAGGTACCGTCGGGATTGCGCAACCCGAGTCCGGGCTGGTCGAACTTGATGCCGACGACGAGGGAGCCGCTCTCGGCGGACTGCGACACGCTGCGCTGCTCGTCTCCGCCACACGCGGTGGCGAGCACGGCGACGGCGATCGCGCCGATGCCCAGGCGAACCGAGCGGGTGATTCTCATCGAGTACCTCCGTGTTGTGGGTGATGCCGCCCCGGTTCGGTGCGGCAGCGACGCCGGATCAGTGACTGAGGATCTTGCCGAGGAAGTCCTGGGCGCGGGCGGACTTGGGCGCGGTGAAGAACGTGTCGGGGTCGGTGTCCTCGACGATCTGCCCGTCCGCCATGAACAGCACGCGGTTGCCCGCCTTGCGGGCGAAGCCCATCTCGTGGGTGACGACGAGCATCGTCATGCCCTCCCGGGCCAGCGACGTCATGACGTCGAGCACCTCCTGGACCATCTCGGGGTCCAGCGCCGAGGTCGGCTCGTCGAACAGCATGACCTTCGGGTTCATCGCCAGTGCCCGCGCGATCGCGACGCGCTGCTGCTGGCCGCCCGAGAGCTGCGCGGGATACTTCTCCGCCTGATTGGCGATGCCGACGCGGTCGAGAAGTTGCAGCGCCTGCTCCTTGGCCTCGGCCTTGCCCTTGCGACGGACCTTCACCGGGGCGAGCATGACGTTCTCGAGGATGGTCTTGTGCGCGAACAGGTTGAACGACTGGAACACCATTCCCACGTCGGCTCGCAGCGCCGCGAGCGCCTTACCCTCCGCGGGAAGCAGCCTGCCGTCCACCCGGATCTCGCCCGAGTCGATCGGCTCGAGCCGGTTGATGGTCCGGCACAGGGTGGACTTGCCGGACCCGGACGGCCCCACCACGATCACGACCTGCCCCGCAGACACCTCGAGATTGATGTCCTGCAGCACGTGCAGGGCTCCGAAGTGCTTCTCCACCGCCGACATCGAGATCATCGGGGGTGCGCCGCCTGCCGAGCCGGAGGGCTTCTCGAATTCGACCGCCGCTGGTGTCATGGACAGAACCCTATGCTGCCCGCGCCGCCGTGCCGCGATTTTCGGAAGCCGAGTTCGGACTGCGTAATGGAAAATTTACGGTCGGCACCGAAAGGCCGGATCCGGTTCGCCCCGCCGGGTCGCGCGATGGACTAAATTGTCTCTCTCGGCCCACTTCAGGAGCGGTCCGACCCCGTGAGCTAGGCTGGGACGTGTCATCGATGGACCATGAACCCCCCAGCGCCCCGGCCGCCCTCGACGCGACCGCCGAGGTCGGCGCCCGCACCTACGAGGTGCGCACCTATGGCTGCCAGATGAACGTGCACGACTCGGAGCGCCTGTCCGGGCTGCTCGAGGACTCCGGGTTCACCAAGGCAGGGCCGGGTGCGCCCGCCGATCTCGTGGTCTTCAACACCTGCGCGGTGCGCGAGAACGCCGACAACAAGCTCTACGGCAACCTGAGCCATCTGCGGCCCGTCAAGGACGCCAACCCGCACATGCAGATCGCCGTCGGCGGGTGCCTTGCCCAGAAGGACCGCGAGGTCGTCGTGAAGAAGGCGCCGTGGGTCGACGTCGTGTTCGGCACGCACAACATCGGCAACCTGCCGGCGCTGCTCGATCGTGCCCGGCACAACCGCCGCGCCGAGGTCGAGATCCTCGAATCGCTCGAGGCGTTCCCCTCGACCCTGCCCGCCCGGCGCGAGTCCAGCTACGCCGGCTGGGTGTCGATCTCCGTGGGCTGCAACAACACCTGCACCTTCTGTATCGTGCCGTCGCTGCGTGGCAAGGAGGTGGACCGCCGGCCCGGTGACATCCTCGCCGAGGTCCGCGCGCTCGTCGACGAGGGCGTCCTCGAGGTGACCCTGCTCGGCCAGAACGTCAACTCCTACGGCCGCTCCTTCGCCGATCCGGAGCAGCCCCGCGACCGCGGCGCGTTCGCCGCGCTGCTGCGCGCCTGCGGCGGTATCGAGGGCCTCGAACGGGTCCGCTTCACCTCCCCGCACCCCGCGGAGTTCACCGACGACGTCATCGAGGCGATGGCGCAGACCCCGAACGTGTGCCCGCAGCTGCACATGCCGCTGCAGTCCGGCTCGGACCGCGTCCTGCGCGCGATGCGCCGCTCGTACCGCAAGGAGCGGTTCCTCGGGATCATCGAGAAGGTGCGCGCGGCCATGCCGCACGCGGCGATCACCACCGATATCATCGTCGGATTCCCCGGCGAGACCGAGGAGGACTTCCAGGAGACCCTCGACGTCGTCGAGAAGGCCCGGTTCACCAGCGCCTTCACCTTCCAGTACTCCAGGCGACCCGGCACGCCGGCCGCGGAGATGGACGGCCAGCTGCCCAAGGCGGTGGTGCAGGAACGGTACGAACGGCTCATCGCGCTGCAGGAGCGGATCACCCTCGAGGAGAACCTCGCGCTCGTCGGCACGGAGGTCGAACTGCTCGTCGCCGCGGGGGAGGGCCGCAAGGACTCCGAGACCGCCCGGATGAGCGGCCGCGCCCGTGACGGCCGGCTCGTGCACTTCCGGCCCGAGGGAAACATCGACCGTGCGGTCCGCCCCGGCGACGTCGTCACGATCGTGATCAGTGAGGCCGCCCCGCACCATCTGGTCGCGGACACCCCGATCCTGACCCATCGGCGCACCCGCGCCGGCGACCGGTTCGAGCAGGGCCGCACCCCCAAGACGCCCCCCATCGGGGTGGGGCTCGGTCTCCCGCAGATCGGTGTGCCCGAGCCGCTTCCGGCACAGACGGGATGTGACGCATGACCGCGAGCGGCCCCGACGAGGGCAGGACGCCCGGCGACGACGCCGGGGACGACGGAAGGGATCCGATGGACGAAGTCCGTGCCGACCTCGAGGCAGCCGAACGCAAGATCGCCGGTGAGATCGACCCGGGGGCCCGCGCGCTCGTCGTCGCGGTCGCGGTGCTCGTGCTGCTCGGCTCGTTCAGCCTGCCCCACGCCGGGGCGGCCAACGGGTGGGAGGTGCTGTCCTTCGCCCCCGACGCGACCGCCGAGTCCATCGCGCTGCCCTCCCGCATCTTCCTGTGGCTCGCTCTGGTATTCGGCGCGATCTTCTCCATCCTGGCGCTCGTCACCCGCCGGTGGGTGCTGGCGTGGCTGGCGCTGGCCGGCTCCGCGGTGTCGATCGTGTTCGGCATGCTCTCGATCTGGTCGAGGCAGACCCTTCCCGTCGGCGACCCGGGCGCGGGACCGGGCATCGGCCTGATCCTGGGCTGGATCACCGTCATGGTGCTCACCTTCCACTGGGCGAAGGTGGTGTGGACGCGCACCGCGCTTCAGCTCGCCGCCGAGGAGGAACTCCGCAACGCGGCGGCCCAGCAGGAGAACAAGGGCCTGCTCGACGACTGACCGTCCGGGACCGGACGAACGACGGTGCCCCCGGCTCGAACGAGCCGGGGGCACCGTCGTGTCCGGAGGGGCGCTCAGCGCTCCCCGACGGCTCCTTCCGCGGCGTCGGCCCATTCCCGCCACTGCTGCGCCTGCGCGAGCGCGCTCTCGGCGTCCTTCGGGCGGCCCGCGGCGGTGGCCTTGGCGGCCTGCTCCTCGAACTGGCGCACGCGCTCCCGGAACTGGGCGGCACGGGCGAGCGCCTCCGGGTCGGTGCGCCGCCACTCGGACTCGGCGGCCTCGCGGACCCGCTTCTCGATCGCCCGCAGACGGCTCTCGAGGTCGTGCATCCGCTCCCGCGGGACCTTGCCGATCTCCTCCCACCTTTCCTGCAGCTCGCGCAGCCGGGCTCGGGCGGCGTCGATGTCCGCCGCCGGATCGATCGACACCGCCGACTGCAGCAGCGCCTCCTTCGCCTGCGCGTTCTCCTCGAACTCCGCGTCTCGCTCCGAGGCGGCAGCGTTGCGGGCGGCGAAGAACACGTCCTGGGCGCCCTTGAACCGCTTCCACAGCTGATCGTCGGCCTCGCGCGGCGCCCGGCCGGCCGCCTTCCATTCGGCGAGGAGTTCCCGGAACGCGGCCGCCGTCGCACCCCAGTCGGTCGAGTCCTGCAGTTCCTCGGCCCGCGCCACGAGATCCTCTTTGCGGGCCCTGGAGGCGGCGCGCTCGCGGTCCAGTTCGGCGAAGTGCGCGCCGCGCCGGCGGTTGAACGCCTCACGGGCCTTCGAATAGCGCCGCCACAGGGCGTCGTCGACTTTACGGTCCACGCCGCGGATCGTCTTCCACTCCTCGAGGATCTCCCGCAACCGGTCGCCGGCGGCCTTCCACTGGGTCGACTCGGCGCCGATCTGCTCGGCCTCGGCCGCGAGGGACTCCTTGCGGGCGGTGGCCGCCGCCCGCTGGTGCTCCTTCTCCTGTTTCGCGGCGACCGCCGCCTTCTCCGAGTCCGCGACGATCGCGGCGAGCCGCTCGGCGAGGGCGTCGAGGTCACCGATCACGGCGGCGGTGGGCAAGGACTCCGCGAGGGCCTGGGCTGCCGCCCGGGTCTTCTTCGCGTCCCCGGTGCCCGAGCTCAGCCGCGACTCGAGGATCGCCACCTCGGTCGCGAGGTCGTCGTACCGGCGGCCGAAGTGTGCAAGCCCCTCGGCGGCGTCGCCCGCCTGCCAGGACCCGATGCACCGCTCGCCCTCGGCGGTCTTCACCCACGCCGTGCCGTCCTCGTCGACGCGGCCCCACCGGCTCGGATCGCTGGCCGGGACCGTGGGCTGCGGATGGGGATGGGCGGCCGGGTGCGGCTTGGGTGCCGACGACTCGGGGGCCGGCCGCTGCCGACCCGGTTTGGGAGCGCCCGGCTTCGGAGCGCGGGATTCCTGCGTTGCGTTCGGGTCGGTCATCGGTCCTCATCTCTGCCGCGCGGCACGGCTGCCTGGTCGCACTGGTTCGCGTGGTCGGGCCGCGGAGGTCGCTCCGAGACCACGCCCGCCCACTATTGAAACAGGTCGCACGGCCGGGAGGCGGCGGGTCGGGTCGACTACGGTGGCCCGTGTGTTGATCGCCGCGGCGTTCGTGCCGTCCCCACCCCTGCTCGTTCCCGAGCTGACCGGCTCCGCGGCCGCCGAGACCGCCGACCTGCGCGACGCCGTGCTCGCCGTCGGGGCGGAACTGCGCGCCGCGGCGCAGTGGGTCGTCGTCGGTACGGGCACGGAGGCCGCGGACCTCCCGGACACGGCCGTCGGAACGTTCCGCGGCTTCGGCGTCGACCTGGCCGTATCGCTCGGGCCGGCGACCGCGGGGACGCCCGATCCGCAGCTGCCGCTGCCGGCCCTGATCGCGGGCTGGTTGCGCGACCGGACGGCGCCGGTCGTGCGCGCCACCACGCACGTCGTGCCGGCCGACGCGACCCCGCAGGACTGCGCCCGCTTCGGGCGGCGGCTGCGCGGCGCCCTGGACGCGGACCGCACCCCGACGGCCCTGCTCGTGGTCGCGGACGGCCCGGCCACGCTCACCGCGAAGGCACCCGGGGCCTACCACCCCGGGGCGCAGGAGGTGGACGAGGCGCTCGGCGCCGCCCTCGCCGTCGGCGACGCCGCCGCGCTCGCCGCGCTCGACCCGGCGCTCTGTACCGAACTGGTCCTCGACGGCCGTGCCGCATGGCAGGTGCTGGCCGCGGTGTTCGGCTCCGACGGGCCGGCGGCGGCCGCCACGACCCACAGCAGCGCGCCGTACGGGGTGGGATACCACGTGGGGGTGTGGCGACCGTGACCCGTGAGCCCATCCGTCCGGTGGCCGTCGTCGGCCCGACGGCCACCGGCAAGTCCGATCTGGGCCTCGATCTCGCCGAGGAACTCGGCGGGGAGATCGTCAACATCGATGCGATGCAGCAGTACCGCGGCATGGACATCGGCACCGCCAAGCTGCCCGTCGACGAGCGCCGCGGCATCACCCACCATCAGCTCGACGTCCTCGACGTCACCGAGACCGCCACGGTCGCCCGCTACCAGCAGGCCGCGACCGCCGACGTCGAGGCGATCCGGGCCCGCGGCGCCGTGCCGATCATCGTCGGCGGCTCGATGATGTACGTGCAGGCGCTCCTCGACGAGTGGCAGTTCCCCGCCACGGATCCGCAGGTACGGGCCAGGTGGGAGGCGCTGCTCGCCGACGAGGGGGTGGCCGCGGTGCACGCGGCGCTGCAGCGGGCCGACCCGGTCGCCGCGGCGACGATTCTCCCCACCGACGGCCGCCGCATGGTCCGCGCCCTCGAGGTGGTCGAGCTCACCGGGGCGCCGTTCGCGGCGTCGCAGCCGCAGATCGGCGATCCCAGATGGGGGACCGTCGTGCTGGGGGTGGACCGGGACACCGTGGCCCTCGACGACCGGATCGCCCGGCGCACGGACCTGATGTTCGAGCGCGGACTGGTCGACGAGGTGGCGGCGCTGTGCGAGCAGGGGCTGCATGAGGGGGTGACGGCCCGTCGGGCGATCGGGTACGCGCAGGTGCTCGAGTACCTGGCAGGTGAGTGCGACCTCGCACACGCCCGCGAGCGCACCTTCATCGGGACACGGCGCTACGTGCGCCGGCAACGCTCGTGGTTCCGCCGGGATCCGCGGGTGCACTGGCTCGACGGTGCCGATCCGGCGCTGCGGGACACGGCGCTGCGGGTTCTCGCCGATGCGAACCGTCGTTAAGGTGACGGGCATGGACTTCAGCAAGGGCCACGGCACCGAGAACGACTTCGTGATCCTCCCGGATCCCGACGTGAGGATCTCCCTCGAGCCGAAGCGGGTGGCGGCGCTGTGCGACCGCCGGCGCGGCCTCGGGGCGGACGGGGTCCTGCGCGTCGCGCGCGCCGGGGCGCTGGTCGACGCCGGGGTTCTGCCGGCACTGCCCGAGGGGACGGACGCCGACGACTGGTTCATGGACTACCGCAACGCCGACGGCTCGATCGCGGAGATGTGCGGCAACGGGGTGCGGGTGTTCGCGCACTTCGTCACCGCCAGCGGGCTCGAGTCGCGGGGCGAGTTCGTCGTCGGCAGCCGCGCCGGCGGTAAGCCGGTGCAGGTGCACAGCGCCGACGCCACCCACGGCGAGGTCACCGTCGACATGGGTGTGGTGCGGGAGCTGGGGGAGTCGACGGCCACCATCGAGGGCCGGGTGTATCGCGGGCTGGGCATCGACGTCGGCAACCCGCACCTGGCCTGTGTCGATCCGCACCTCACCGCGGCGACCCTGGCCGCCCTCGACCTGTCCGGTCCGGGTTTCGACCCCGGCTTCTTCCCGCAGGGGGTCAACATCGAGTTCCTCACGCCGATCTCCGCGGGCGCGGTGGACATGCGGGTGTACGAGCGGGGCGTGGGGGAGACCCGGTCCTGCGGCACCGGCACGGTCGCGGCCGCCGCCGCGGCGTTGCGTTTCGACGGGTCCGGCTCCGGTACGGTCCAGGTGCACGTCCCCGGCGGGACCGTGCAGGTGCGCCTCGAGGACGGCCGGGCCGCGTTGCGCGGCCCGTCGGTGCTGGTGGCGTCGGGCACGATCGGCGACGACTGGTGGGGCGGCCTGGACTGACTCCCGGCCCGGCGGCGCCGGTGCGCCGCGCGGGTTTCGCCCTGCGCGGACACCCGGAAAGTCGCATGCGTCGGCGCGTCCGACGTGGGACGATGGTCGTGTATGACGAACACACGACGAAACGAATCGGCCACCGACGACGCGGACCGCGTCGCGGGCTGGGCCCCCGCCGACCCGTCGGTCGGCGAGATGCAGCTCGAGGACCGCAGCGCCCTGCGCCGCGTCGCCGGGTTGTCCACCGAACTCGAGGACATCACCGAGGTCGAATACCGTCAGCTCCGCCTCGAGCGGGTCGTGCTGGTCGGGGTGTGGACCGGCGGCACCGCGGCCCAGGCGGAGGCCAGCCTCGCCGAGCTCGCCGCACTGGCCGAGACCGCGGGCTCCGAGGTACTCGAGGGACTGATCCAGCGCCGGGACCGTCCCGACGCCGCGACCTACATCGGCTCCGGCAAGGCCGAGGAACTGCGCCAGGTGGTGCTGGCCACCGGTGCCGACACCGTCATCTGCGACGGCGAGCTCACCCCCGCGCAGCTGACCGCCCTGGAGAAGATCGTCAAGGTCAAGGTCATCGACCGCACCGCACTGATCCTCGACATCTTCGCCCAGCACGCCACCTCCCGGGAAGGCAAGGCGCAGGTATCGCTTGCGCAGATGGAGTACATGCTGCCGCGACTGCGCGGCTGGGGCGAGTCGATGTCGCGGCAGGCCGGCGGCCGTGCCGGCAGCAACGGCGGCGTGGGCCTGCGTGGTCCCGGCGAGACGAAGATCGAGACGGACCGGCGCCGCATCCGCGAACGGATGGCCAAGCTGCGCCGCGAGATCAAGGCGATGAAGTCCGTTCGCGACACCAAGCGCACCCGGCGCATGCGCAACCGCATCCCGTCGGTCGCCATCGTCGGCTACACCAACGCCGGCAAGTCCAGCCTGCTCAACAAGCTCACCGGTTCCGGTGTGCTGGTGCAGAACGCGTTGTTCGCGACGCTCGACCCGACCACCCGCCGGGCCGAACTGCCGGACGGGCGGGAGTACGTGCTCACCGACACCGTCGGCTTCGTGCGGCACCTGCCGACCCAGCTCGTCGAGGCGTTCCGCTCCACCCTCGAGGAGGTCACGGACGCGGACCTGCTGCTGCACGTGGTGGACGGGTCCGATCCGCTGCCGACGGACCAGATCAAGGCGGTACGCGAGGTGATCACCGACGTGCTGCGCGAGTCCGACGCTCCGCCGCCGCCCGAGCTGATCGTGGTGAACAAGGTCGACGCCGCCGACCCGCTGACCCTCACCGAGCTGCGCGCCCTGCTGCCCGACGCGGTGTTCGTCTCGGCGCGCAGCGGCGAGGGACTCGACGAACTGCGCGAGCACCTCGCAGCGCTGCTCGAACACCCGGACGTCGAGGTGAAGGTGCTGCTGCCGTACACGCGGGGCGACCTGCTCGCGCGGATCCACTCGGACGGGCAGGTCCTGAACTCCGCGCACGAGGTGGACGGTACGCGCGTGCATGCCCGCGTGCCGCAGGCGCTCGCGTCGGCCCTGGTCGAGTACGCCGCCTAGTGCGCGGCGCCCTCGTCGGCCTGGTGGCCTCGGCTGCCGTCGTGTCGGCGCCGGCCGCCGCGGCGCAGACCTCCACGGTCCCGATCGCCGAGGTCGACGGTGGCGTGCTGTGCACCCCCACCGATCCCGCCCTCGCGGAGCTGTCGGGCCTCGCCGTCTCCGGTGATCGCGTGTTCGCGGTGCCGGACGCCGGGGCCGACGAGGCGGTGTTCGAGCTCGGTGCCGACTGCGCGGTGCTGCGCCGCATCCCGCCGGCCGTCGACCCGTACGACGTGGAGGACCTCGCCGCCGGTCCGGGCGGCCGGCTGTGGCTCGGCGACGTCGGCGACAATCGCGCCGCGCGCGACACCGTCGCGCTGATCTCGGTCGACCCGCAGACCGGCGCGAGCAGCCTGCACCGGCTCACCTACCCCGACGGCCCACGCGACGCGGAGACGCTGCTCGTCCCGCGCGACGGGGTGCCGCTGATCGTCTCCAAGCCGCTGTTCGGCAGTGCCGGGATCTACCGCCCGGCGGGCGGGCGGAGCGTGGACGACCTGCCCGACCCGGGGCCGGTCCCGCTCGAACGCGTCGGATCCCTGACCCTCGGCCCCACGGACACCCCCGGCGGACCCGTCGGCGGGGCCTCCTCCGCGTTGGTCACCGGTGGCGCGGTCAGCGCCGACGGCACCGTCGCCGCAGTGCGCACGTATACCGATGTCTACCTCTTCCACGCCCCCGACGGCGACGTCGCGGCGGCGCTCGCGGCGGGCCCGGCCCTGCGGGTGCCGGTGCCCGACGAACCGCAGGGCGAGGCGGTGGCCTTCACCGCGAACGGGGACCTGCTGACCGCTTCCGAATCCGCCGGCGGCGCCCTGCCGGGAGTGCGGGTGTGGCGCGACGTGGTGGGCCTGTTCCGGCCCGCGCCTGCGGGGGAGCCGGCGCAGACCCCGGACGGCGCGATGCCCGCGGCGATCGCCGCGGGCATCGTGGTGGTCGCAGCCGCCGCAGGCGGCCTGTGGCGACGGGCCGCGCGCCGCCGCCGGGGCTGACGTCAGGCGTCGAGGTCGGCGGCCACCAGCTCGGCGACCCGGGCGAGCACGTCGGCGTCGTCGCTGGTCACGGTGACCTCGGTGCCCTGGGTGGCGCCGAGCGTCATGATGAGCAGCGCCGAGCCCGCGTCGACGGGTTCGCCGCCGTCCGCGGCCAGGGTCACCGGGACTCCGGAGGCGACCACGGCTTCGGCGATGATGCCGGCCGGCCGGGCATGCAGGCCGATGGACGAGCCGACGGTGACGGTGGTGCTGGGCATGGGAACTCCTTCGGGGTAGGGACGGTCGTCGGATCCGATCAGGCGACGGCGGGCTGGGCCGCGGTGTCGCTGCTGCGCAGGTGGGCGGGCCGGTGCACCTCCTTGGCGAGGGTCACGCACAGCGCACCCACGACGGTGCCGGCGGCGAGGGCGACCAGGAACCACAGCAGGTTGCCGATGGCGAAGAACACGAAGATGCCGCCGTGCGGGGCGCTGAGGGTCGTCCCGGTGGCCATCACGATCGCGCCGGTGACGGCGCCGCCGGCCATCATCGACGGGATCACCCGCAACGGGTCTGCCGCCGCGAACGGGATCGCGCCCTCGGAGATGAACGAGGCGCCGAGCAGCCATGCGGCCTTGCCGTTCTCGCGTTCGGCGGTGCTGTAGATGCCCGGCCGCAGGGTCGAGGACAGTGCCATCGCCAGCGGCGGCACCATGCCGGCGGCCATCACGGCCGCCATGATCTGCAGCGATGCGTTGTTCGAGACGTCGAGGCCGGCGACGGCGAAGGCGTAGGCCGCCTTGTTGACCGGGCCGCCGAGGTCGAAGCACATCATCAGGCCGAGGATCACGCCGAGGATGATGACCGAACTCCCGGACAGGCCGTTGAGCCAGTTCGTCAGGCCCGTGGTGATCGCGGCGAGGGGCTTGCCGAGGACGAGGAACATGAGGGCGCCGACGATGAGGGTGGCGAACAGCGGGATGATCACCACCGGCATCAGCCCGCGGGCCCACACCGGGACCGGGATGCGACCCACCCACAGCGCTGCGAAGCCCGCGATGAGGCCGCCGACGAGGCCACCGATGAAGCCGGCCCCGACGAACACGGCCACCGCGCCGGCGGTGAAGCCGGGCGCCAGGCCGGGCCGGTCCGCGATCGCGAAGGCGATGAAGCCCGCCAGGGCGGGCACCAGGAACGAGAACGCCAGCGAGCCGAGCTGGAACAGAACCGCGCCGAGATAGGTGGTCAGGCCGCCGTCCGGTAGGTCGGTCAGTGAGTTGCCGACCACGATGTCGGCGGCGGGCTCGGTGATCTCGTACCCGCCGAGCAGGAATCCGAGGGCGATGAGCAGGCCGCCCGCGGCGACGAACGGGATCATGTAGCTCACGCCGGTCAGCAGGATCTGACGCAGCCGGGTGCCCCAGCCGACCTCGCCGGCCGAGGGCTCGTCCGCCGCCGCAGCCACGGAGGCCGCGTCGACGGTGCCCGCGGACGGGTCCTTCGCCGCGCGCATCGCCTCGGCGACCATCACGTCGGGCTCGTTGATCGCCCGCTTGACGCCCGAGGCGACCACCGGTTTGCCGGCGAACCGTTCGCGGTTCTTCACGCCGACGTCGGTGGCGAAGATGACGGCGTCGGCACCGGCGATCACGGACGCCGGCAGGGGGGTGCTGCCGCTCGAACCCTGGGTCTCGACCCGCACCGTGACCCCGGCGCGTTCGCCCGCGGCCTTGAGGGCATCGGCGGCCATGTAGGTGTGGGCGATTCCCGTCGGGCAGGCGGTGACAGCGACGATGGTGCGCTCGGCGGCCGGGGTGGGTTCGGTGGCCGGGGTGACCGGCGCGGATTCGGCGGCTGGGGCCGCGGTGGCGGCCGGGGCCGGTTTCGGCAGGACCCCCTCGACCAGCGCGATCACGTCCGCGGGTGTGGCGGCGTCGCGCAGTGACCCGACGAAGTCCGGCCGCACGAGTGCCCGGGCGAGCGACGAGAGCAGCTTCATGTGCTCGGCTCCGGCGCCCTCCGGGGCGGCGATGAGGAACACGAGGTCGGCGGGTCCGTCGGGGGCGCCGAAGTCCACCTTGGGGGACAGCCGCGCGAAACCGAGCGACGCGGTGGCGACGGCGTCGGCGCGGCAGTGCGGGATGGCGATCCCACCGGGCAGGCCGGTGGCCGACTTGGCCTCCCGGTCCAGGGTGGCGGCCGTCAGTGCCGCCGCGTCGGTGGCGCGGCCGGCGGCGGCCAGCCGCGAGGCCAGCGCGGCGATGACCGACTCCTTGTCGGCGCCGAGGTCTGCGTCGAGCGCGATCAGGCCGTCGTCGATGATCGCGGGCCCGGAGGCGGGGCCGGAAGCGATGTCTGGCATGGCGTGTCCTTACTGGTGGTGAGGGAGGGCCGGGGACGGGGTGTCGAGGGGAACGGGGTGGAGCGGAGCGACCGCGACGGCGCCGGTGTCGACGTCGTCGGGTCCGGGAAGCGTGGTGCCGGGCAGAGCCACGGCCGCCGAGCCGTACGCGACGGCGTGCCGGAGGCGCTCGGCGGGACCGAGCCCGGCCAGCTCCGCGACGAGGTAGCCGGCGAGGGAGGAGTCGCCGGCGCCGACGGTGCTGCGCGCGGTCACGGGTCCGGGTACCGCGTGCCAGGCACCCTCGGCGGTGATCAGCACCGCGCCGGCTGCGCCGAGCGTGGCCAGCACCGCCCCGACGCCACGCTCGACGAGCCGGCGTCCGGCGGCGACGACGGGTCCGGTGTCGCCGGCCGCCGCCGCGGATTCCAGGGTGGTGGCGTCCGCGCCGGTGAGCTGGGCGAGCTCGTCCGAGTTCGGTTTGAGCAGATCGGGGGCGGCGTCGGGGAACCGGGCCGCGAGCGACAGCAGGGGAGACTCGGAGGTGTCCACCGCGATGCGGCACGCGACGGACCCGTCGACAGCGGCCGTGCGGACGGAGCGGACGAGGTCGGCGTACCAGTCGGCGGGCACGCCGGGCGGCAACGATCCGGACATCACCACCCAGCGGGCGTCGGCGGCGGCATCGACGACGGTCCGGCGCAGCGCATCGAGCGTCCCTTCGGTGTACGCCGGGCCGGGCTCGTTGAGCTTGGTGGTGGTGCCGTCGGGCTCGGCGACGGTGATGTTGCTGCGCGCGAAGCCCCCGGTCGGTACGGCGCGGTAGCCGATGCCGTGGTCGTCGAGCGCGGTGAGCAACGGGTCGCCGGTGTTTCCCGGCAGGACGGCCAGGACCGGCCGTCCGGCCGCGCGGAGCACGCGGGCGACGTTGACGCCCTTGCCGCCCGGGTCGACGCGGGTGGCGGCGGCGCGGTGCACAGCGCCGCGGACGAGCGGGCCCGTCAGTGCGACCGTCCGGTCCAGGCTGGGGTTGGCGGTCAGCGTGACGATCATGCCGTCACCACCTCGATTCCGTTGTCGGTGAGCTCTTTGCAGTCGGTGTCGTCGATCTCGGTGTCGGTGACGAGCACGTCCACGGCGTCGACGGGGGCGAAGCTGATCAGGTGCTGTCGGCCGATCTTGGAGGAGTCGGCGAGGACGACCACCCGGTCGGCGCATCGGACCATCGCGCGCTTGACGGCGGCCTCGTCCGGGTCGGGAGTGGACAGGCCGTGGCCGACGCTGAGCGCGTTGGTGCCGATGAAGGCGACGTCGACGTGCAGAGCCCGGAGGAACCGCAGCGCGTCCTCGCCCACGCTGGCCTGCGTGATCCCGCGGACCCGGCCGCCGAGCATGTGCAGGCGCACCGATCCGAGGCCGGCGAGCCGGGCGGCGATGGGAACCGAGTTGGTGACCACCTCGAGGTCCACGTCGGCGGGCAGCGCCGCCACCAGCCGGCCGGTGGTGGTGCCGGCGTCGAACACCACACTGCCGCCGGCGGGGGGGAGGTACCGGGCCGCCGCGGCGGCGATCCGGTCCTTCTGTACGGCGTGGGTGTGTTCGCGCTCGCTCAGCGCGGGTTCGGTCACCGTGAGCGCTGCGGTGGGGATCGCGCCGCCGTGCACCCGGCGCACATGGCCGAGCCGCTCGAGCAGGGCGAGGTCCCGCCGGACGGTCTCGGTGGTGACGCGGAAACGGGTGGCCAGATCGGCGACGGACATCCGTCCCCGTCGGCCGATCAGCTCGGCGATCGCCTGCTGCCGTTCCTCTGCGTACACGCCGGGCTCCCTTTCGGCCGAATGTTGTTTTATGTTGTTTTACGCCCGTATGTGTTGACATGTCAATGGTTCGGAGTAATCTCGATCACAGAAATACCCCGGAGGCCCATCCCGACACACCGGGCGGCGAGGAGGAGACATGGAGAAGGTGATCCCCGCAGCGGCGGAGATGTCGATCGTTCGGGGCACGCCCGTCGTGCCCGGGGTTGCCTACGGCCCTGTCGTGCGCCCCGCGCCGCGGCCGCAGATCCCCACCACTTTCGAGAGCATCCCGGACACCGCGCGCGACGCCGAGGCGGAGCGTTTCCGGGCGGCCGCGACCACCGTCGCGGACCGGCTGCGCAGCCGCGCCGGCCAGGCCTCCGGCGCCGCCGCCGAGGTCCTGCTCGCCAACGCCCAGCTCGCCGAGGACCGCGGCTGGCTCGGCGCCGTCGCCGCGAAGATCCGCAGCGGGGCCGGCGCGACCGAGGCCGCCGTCGGCGCCACCGACCAGTTCGCCGACATGTTCACCAAGCTCGGCGGGCTGATGGCCGAGCGCGTCACCGACCTCCTCGACATCCGCGACCGCGTGATCGCCGAGCTCAGCGGCCACCCCGAACCCGGTCTCGACCTGCCCGAGGAACCCTCGATTCTCTTCGCGGAGGACCTCGCCCCCGCCGACACCGCCGGCCTCGATCCGACCCGCGTGATCGGGCTCGCCACCACCCTCGGCGGGCCCACCAGCCACACCGCGATCATCGCCCGGCAGCTCGGCATCCCCTGCGTGGTCGCGGCGGCCGACCTCGACACCGTTCCCGCCGGCACCCGCGTCCTCCTCGACGGGGCCGCCGGTGAGATCCGCCTCGAGCCCGACCCCGAAGGCGCGGCCGCTGCGGTCGCCGCCGACCGCAGCGAGCGTGCGCGCATCGCGTCCTGGGCCGGTCCGGGCACCACCGCGGACGGTCATCGTGTCGAGATCCTCGCGAACGTGCAGGACGGTGCCGGTGCCCGTGCCGCCCGCGAGACCCCGGCCGAGGGGGTCGGCCTGTTCCGGACCGAGCTGTGCTTCCTGGACCGGGAAACCGAGCCGACCGTCGAGGAACAGGCCGAGATCTACGCGGAGGTCTTCACCGCCTTCGCCGGCCGGAAGGTCGTCCTGCGGACCCTCGACGCGGGCTCCGACAAGCCGCTGCGCTTCGTCAACCATCCCGACGAGCACAACCCCGCACTCGGGTTGCGCGGCATCCGGATCGCGACCGCCACCGAAGGACTGCTCGACCGGCAGCTCGACGCCGTCGCCGCCGCGGCCGCCCGCACGGGCGCCGCGCCGTGGGTGATGGCGCCGATGATCGCGACCGTCGCGGAGGCCGCGCACTTCGCCGCCGCCGTCCGCGCCCGCGACCTCGTGCCCGGGGTGATGGTGGAGGTGCCGGCCGCCGCGCTGCTCGCCGAACGTCTCCTCGAACACGTCGACTTCCTGTCGATCGGCACCAACGACCTCGCGCAGTACACGATGGCCGCGGACCGCATGTCGCCGCACCTCGCGGCCCTCACCGACCCGTGGCAGCCGGCCGTGCTGGCCCTGGTCGCCCGCACCGCCGCCGCCGGGCGCGCGGCCGGCAAGCGGGTCGGGGTGTGCGGGGAGGCGGCAGCCGACCCGTTGCTCGGCTGTGTCCTGACCGGCATGGGGGTCACATCGTTGTCCTGTGCGGCAGCGGCCGTCGCCGGCGTCGGCTCCCGCCTGGCCACGGTCACCCTCGACCGGTGCCGCGAGGCCGCGGACGAAGTGCTCCGCACCGTCGACCCCGGCGAGGCGCGCGAGGCAGCGGCCCGGGTGCTCGCCTGACGTGATCCGCGTCGGGAGTCACCCCCGCGCCCTGCTCCCGGAGCCGGCCGGCGCCTACCATTCCCCGTTGTGAACGAACAACTGAGGACGCGGACGGCCGGGTTCGGCTGGACCCTGCACGGCGACGGACGTCGCGTTGCCGACGGCGAGGTCGTCGCCCCGGACGAACGACTGTCCTGGCCCCGCACCGTGGGCATCGGCATGCAGCACGTGATCGCGATGTTCGGCGCCACGCTGCTCGTGCCGACGATCACCGGCTTCCCGGTCACCACGACGCTGCTCTTCTCCGGGGTCGGCACCGCCCTGTTCCTGCTGATCACCCGCGGCCGGGTGCCCAGCTATCTCGGTTCGTCGTTCGCGTTCATCGCGCCGCTGGCGGCCTCGGCCGGCGAGGGCCCCGCCGCCCAGCTCGGCGGCATCGTCGCCGTAGGAGTCGCCCTCGCGCTCGTCGGTCTCGTCGTCAAGGCGCTGGGGTCCCGCGTCGTCGACGCGCTGATGCCACCCGTCGTGACCGGCGCGATCGTCGCACTCATCGGCCTGAACCTCGCGCCGGTCGCGGTCGGATCCTTCGAGGCCCAGCCGCTCGTCGCGGCGATCACGCTGGCCGCGATCCTGCTCGTCACGGTGCTAGGCCCCGGCCTCGTCGGCCGCCTCGGCATTCTCGTCGGCGTGATCGTCGGCTGGCTCTTCGCCGCCGTCACCGGCGGCCTCGCCGAGGAACGCGTCGCGGCCCTGCGCGACGCCGCGTGGTTCGGCCTGCCCGAGCTGCGCGCCCCCGCGTTCGAGCTGTCCGTGGTGCTGATCGCCCTGCCCGTCGTGGTGGTTCTCGTCGCCGAGAACGTCGGCCACGTCAAGGCCGTGGCGGCCATGACCGGCCGCAATCTCGACGACGTCGCCGGCGACGCGTTGCTCGCCGACGGCCTGGCCACGACGCTCGCCGGGATCGGCGGCGGCTCGGGCACCACCACCTACGCCGAGAACATCGGCGTGATGGCGGCGACGCGGGTGTACTCGACCGCGGCGTACTGGGTGGCCGCCGCGACGGCCGTGGTCCTCGCCTTCTCGCCGAAGTTCGGTGCCCTCGTCTTCACCGTCCCGGACGGCGTGCTCGGCGGCGCCACCCTGGTCCTGTACGGCCTGATCGGCATCCTCGGCGTGCGGATCTGGATGGAGGCGAAGGTCGACTTCACCGATCCGGTCAACCTCACGGTGGCCGCCGCCGCGCTCGTGGCCGGGATCGGCGACCTCACCCTCACCGTCGGCTCCGTCGAACTCGGCGGCATCGCGTGGGGCTCGATCGGCATCCTGATCGCCTACCCGCTCCTGCGGCGGTTGGCGGACCTGCGCCGCCGACCGCCCGGCGTGTCCGGTCACAAATAACGCTCGTTCCTGTCAGCGTCAGACCCGTCCTCCGATGTCTACCGTGAGCGTGACGCACGTCATCGGATACAGGAGCGCACATGGAACGCACCCTCTTCGAGCCCGAGCACGAACTTTTCCGCGAGTCGTACCGGAAGTTCCTCGAGCAGGAGGTGGCTCCCTTCCACGAGCAGTGGGAGCAGGACAAGATCGTCGACCGTGAGGTCTGGAAGAAGGCAGGCGCGCAGGGCTTCCTGGGCATGGCCGTGCCCGAGGAGTACGGCGGCGGCGGTGTCGAGGACTTCCGCTACAACACGATCGTCACCGAGGAGACCACGCGCGGAGGTTTCAGCGGCATCGGTTTCATGCTGCACAACGACGTCGTGGCGCCGTACCTGCTGAAGCTGGCGAACGAGGAGCAGAAGCAGCGCTGGCTGCCGGGATTCTGTTCCGGCGAGATCATCACCGCGATCGCGATGACCGAGCCCGGCACGGGCAGCGACCTGCAGGGCATCAAGACCCGCGCGGTGCGGGACGGCGACGAGTGGATCCTCAACGGTTCCAAGACCTTCATCACCAACGGCATCAACGCGGACCTGGTGATCGTCGTCGCCTGCACCGACCCGGACAAGGGGGCGCAGGGCTTCTCGCTCCTCGTCGTCGAGCGCGGGATGGCCGGCTTCGAGCGCGGCCGCAATCTCGACAAGATCGGCCTCGCGGCGCAGGACACCGCCGAACTGCACTTCACCGACGTGCGGGTGCCCGCCGCCAACCTCCTCGGTGAGGAGGGCCTGGGCTTCATCTACCTGATGCAGAACCTGCCGCAGGAGCGCCTGTCGATCGCCGTGGTGGCGGCGGCGGCGATGGAGGCCGTGCTCGAGGACACGATGCAGTACTGCCGCGACCGCAAGGCGTTCGGCAAGTCGATCGGCAGCTTCCAGAACACCCGGTTCGAGCTGGCCGAGCTGGCCACCGAGACCACCCTCGCGCGCGTGTTCGTGGACAGGTGCATCGAGCAGCTCAACGCCGGAACCCTGAGCGTGCAGGAGGCGGCGATGGCCAAGTACTGGACCACCGACAAGCAGGTCGAGCTGATCGACCGGTGCCTGCAGTTGCACGGCGGTTACGGCTACATGCGCGAATACCCGGTCGCGAAGGCGTATCTCGACGCCCGCGTGCAGAAGATCTACGGCGGCACCAACGAGATCATGAAGGACATCATCGGCCGCGGCCTGAATCTCTGACCGGCCTCGGGGCACCGGTCCCGGCCCGGAACGAGCACGGGCGGCGCCGCGATCCGCGGCGCCGCCCGAGCGCGTTCGCAGGGAGCGACGTCAGAGCTTGCGGATCACGGTGACGACCTTGCCCAGGATGACGGCGTCGTTGCCCGGAATCGGTTCGAACATCGGGTTGTGCGGCATCAGCCACACGTCGTTCTTCACGCGCTTGAACGTCTTCACGGTCGCTTCGCCGTCGAGCATGGCGGCGACGATATCGCCGTTGTCCGCGACGTTCTGCTGGCGCACCACCACCCAGTCACCGTCGCAGATGGCCGCGTCGACCATCGATTCGCCGACGACCTTGAGCAGGAACAGCGATCCCTGCCCCACCAGTTCTCTCGGGAGCGGGAACACGTCCTCGACGGACTCCTCCGCCAGGATCGGACCACCCGCCGCGATCCTGCCCAGCACGGGAACCATGGCGGCCGGCGTCGCGGACTCGGCGGCGGTGTCGACCCCGTCCATCGGCTGCGCTTGCGGGGCCGCTGGCTGCGGATCGTCGAGGCCGCGCACGTCCACTGCCCGGGGGCGGTTCGGATCGCGCCGGAGGAAGCCCTTGCGTTCGAGGGTGCGCAACTGGTGCGCCACCGACGAGGTGGAGTTGAGGCCCACCGCGTCACCGATCTCGCGGATGCTCGGAGGGTAGCCCCGTTCGGTGACCGATTCGCGGATCACCTCGAGGACGCGGCGCTGGCGTTCAGTCAGGCCGGCGGCCGGATCGGCGGTGGTCGTCCGGCTCCGCCCGGCCCGGGGATGGCCGTCCGTCATGATCGTGACCTCCGTGCGTCGTGTGTCGGATGTGCTGGATGTGATGGATCGAATCTAGCTCTCCGATGGCCGGTTATCAAACATCTGTTCGAGATTTTCGGCCGGTAGTGCTGACTTTGTCGGAGCGGCGTGGTACACATCGAACACACGTTCTTTCGAACAGGTGATCGAATCATTCTCGCCGTCGATCGAGCGGTGACCGAAGTTCCGCCGCGGGCCCCGGCCCGCGGACGAGCGACACGGAGGCCTCTATGAGGACATCAGCAGTTCGCCGAACCGAATGGAACGACACCGGGCAGTACGACGGTACCGGGCAGTATGACACCGGACGGGACGGCGAGGGCCGGGCACGACGCTCCGCGGCGACGCACCTCGCGCGGCGCCCGCACGAGGCGGCGGACCGGCGGCTGCCGGTCCGGCCGGATCCGGGGGTGGTGGACTACCGGCGCGCTCCGGTCCGGGTCTCGCGCGTCCCGCACCGGCCCGCCGGGACCGCGCAGTCCGGCCTGCGCACCGTACTGGCGACGGCCCTGCTGACCGCGGTCGCGACCGCGGGACTGCTCGGGATTGCCCACCTGCGCACCAGCCAGGTCGCGGCCGGGGCCACACGTACCGACGTCACCGTCGTGCAGGTGGGGGAGTCGCTCGGCGACGTCGCGGCGCGGGTGGCTCCGGCTTTGCCCCGCCCCGAGGCGATCGAGCGGATCCGCGAACTCAATGCCATGTCGGACGGCCGTCTGCGGGACGGCCAGGCCCTGCTCGTTCCGGCCTCCGTGCCGCGGTGAACCGGCATGGACGGGCGGGTACCGGATCCGGCCGACGACCCGGGTATGCAGGTATTGTCGACTCTTGTCAGTCACACCACCTCGTGTGGTCGCGCCGAGAGCGATTCGCCTGCCGGTGAGTCCGGTCTCGGGAGGACGGCATCGGTTCGACGCCGACGTCGCGGCCAGCACGGCTACGACGAAGGAATCGACATGTACTGCCCGTATTGCCGGCACCCCGATTCCCGCGTCGTCGATTCCCGCGAAGCCGACGAGGGGGCCGCGATCCGTCGCCGTCGGGCATGCCCCCAGTGCGGCAGGCGGTTCACCACCGTCGAGACGGCGGTGCTGTCGGTCGTCAAGCGCAGCGGCGTCACCGAGCCGTTCAGCCGGGAGAAGGTGGTGCGCGGGGTGGCCCGTGCCTGCCAGGGCCGCGACGTCGACAACGACGCCCTCAACCTCCTCGCCCAGCAGGTCGAGGACGCGGTGCGGGCCAAGGGTTCCCCGGAGATTCCGAGCAACGAGGTCGGTCTGGCCATCCTCGGCCCCCTGCGGGACCTGGACGAGGTGGCGTATCTGCGGTTCGCCTCCGTCTACCGGTCCTTCAGCTCCGCAGAGGATTTCGAGCGCGAGATCAAGGAACTGCGCGAGCACCAGCACCGGCGCGAGACCGAGTCCCCGGACTGAACGCCGCGCCGTTCGTCGCGCGCCGGGATCCTCGTCGCCGGATCAGCGAATCGCCGCGACGGCCTTGAGGATTCGCCTCTCCGAGATCGGCCCGCGGGTGCCGAGGTGCTGCGCGAACAGGCTGACCCGCAACTCCTCGATCATCCACGAGACCGCCACCACATCGGCCGCCGTGGCCCGCTCCTCCGGCAGCCGCGCGAGCAGTCGGTCGTACTCGGCGTAGACCCGGTCCAGCACGTCCATGCCCTGCCGGTCGCGAAGGGCGCTCGCCGGCAGCGATTCGAGCCGGTGTGCCGCCGCCGCCAGGTAGCGGGGCAGGTCGGCCAGCCGGGCACTGCCGAGTTCGGCGACGAAACCCTTGAACAGCAGCGAGGTCAGCTGTTCACGCACGTCCTCGGCGGCCTCGCCGCGCACCCGTTCGAGCAGCACCTCCACGTCGTGTGCCCTGGCCAGGGCGGGGACGACGAGCTTCAGCAGCGCCGCCACCCGGCCCGGCAGCTGGGCCCGCACCACCTTCGCCAGCGCGGTGAACTCGTCCGGTGTGCGCACCGTCTTGCCGTGCCGGGCGATCAGCTCGTCCACGGCGCACGCCCGGCAGTCCTCGAGCAGATCCTCGAACGAGCCGTCCGGATTGCGGCCGAGTGCCAGCCGTTCGCCGTTGCTCAGGCCCGATGTCGTGGCGCGCGCCTGCATCGGGACCGCCTCGAGCAGCAGGGCCCGCAGCCCGGTGCGCATCGCGGCCTGCTGCGCGTGCGGGGTGCTGAGCACCCGCACGGCCACGCCGCCATTCTCGGCGACCAGCGTCGGATATCCGGTCACCTGTTGGCCGGCGACGGTGCGTGTGACCGTGGGCTCGAGGGTGCCGAGCGTCTCGGCTGTCCATACCAGTGCCGGGGCGCGCTCTATGCTGGACGCCGCCCGGGAGACCTCGGCCTCGACACGGTTCGCCAGCTGCCTGCGCAGCGCGGTCAGGCTCTTGCTGCGCGCGAGTACCGCGCCCCGTTCGTCGACGGCCGCGAACGTCATCCGCAGGTGGTCCGGCAGTGCGGTCGGCTCGAAGTCGCTCGGCTCGATCCGCGCCGCGCCGAGCCGCGACAGCTCCCGCGCCATCGCGTTGACGAGCGGCTCGGACCGCGGCTGCACAGACGCGAGGGCTGCCGCAGCGAAGTCCGGTGCCGGAACGACTTGGCGGCGAAGATGCTTGGGAAGCGTCTTGATCAGGGCGGTGACCAGCTCGACCCGCATACCGGGTACCGACCAGTCGAAGCCGACGGGCCGGACCCCGGCCAGCAGCGCGACGGGAATGCGGACGGTGACGCCGTCCTCCTCGGTGCCGGGCTCGAACTGGTAAGTGAGGGGGAACTGCAGATCGCCCTGCCGCCACGCGTCGGGGTAGTCGCCGCCGAGGACGGTGGGGGCCTCCTGGTTGACCACCGTTTCCGGGGTGAAGGTCAACAGGTCGGGATTCTTCTGCCGCTCCTTCTTCCACCACGCGTCGAAGTGCCGCGCCGAGACGACCTCCGGTCCGACGCGCTGGTCGTAGAACTCGAACAGCGTCTCGTCGTCGACGAGGATGTCGCGCCTGCGGGCCCGGTGCTCGAGCGCCTCCACGTCCTCGAGCAACTCACGGTTGGCGTGGAAGAACCTGTGACGCGTCCGCCATTCGCCCTGGACGAGGGCATGCCGGATGAACAGCTCGCGTGAGGCCTCGCGGTCGATCGGGCCGTACTGCACGGGCCGTTGCGCGACCAGAGGAATGCCGTAGAGCGTGACCCGCTCGTAGGCCATGGCGGCCTCGCGCTTGGTGGACCAGTGCGGTTCGGAATAGGTGCGTTTGACCAGGTGCGGGGCGAGCTTCTCGGCCCATTCGGGTTCGATCCGCGCGGTGACCCGGGCCCACAGCCGCGACGTCTCGACCAGCTCGGCGGCCATCACCCAGCGCGGCGGCTTCCTGGACAGCGACGAGCCGGGGAAGATCGCGAACCGGGTCCCGCGCGCGCCGAGGAAGTCCCGCTTCTCGCCCTCACGCACACCGACGTGCGAGAGCAGCCCGGCCAGCAGCGACTGGTGGATCGCGTCGTGGCCGACGTCCTGATGCCGCGTCTCCCACCCGAGGTTGAGGGTGATCTGGCGCAGCTGGCCCTGCAGATCCTGCCATTCCCGGATCCGCAGCCAGTGCAGGAACTCGTCGCGGCACATCTTGCGGAACCGGCTGGACGACAGTTCCTTCCGCTGCTCCTTCAGGTAGTCCCACAGCTTCAGGTACGCGAGGAAGTCCGAGCCCTCGACGGCGAACCGGGCGTGCTTCTCGTCCGCCGCCTGCTGGAACTCGGCCGGCCGTTCGCGCACGTCCTGGATCGACAGCGCCGCAACGATGATCAGGACCTCGCGCAGGCACCCGTTGCGGTGACCCTCCACGATCATCCGCGCCATGCGCGGATCGACCGGCAACAGCGCGAGTTCGCGTCCGGTGCCGGTCAGTTTCGGTGGTTCGTCCTTCGACGGCGGTTCGAGCGCACCGAGTTCCTCGAGCAGCGCGATACCGTCGCGGACGGCCCGCGGATCGGGGGCCTCGACGAATGGGAACGAGGCGAGGTCACCGAGCCCGAGCGCCGTCATCTGCAGCACGACCGAGGCGAGGTTGGTGCGCAGGATCTCCGGTTCGGTGAACTCGGGGCGGGCCTCGAAGTCCTCCTCGGAGTACAGCCGGATACAGATGCCGTCGGCGACGCGGCCGCAGCGGCCGGACCGCTGCCGGGCGGAGGCCTGCGAGATCTCCTCGATGGGCAGTCGCTGGACCTTGGTGCGCACCGAGTAGCGGGAGATCCGCGCGGTGCCGGGGTCGACGACGTAGCGGATGCCGGGCACGGTGAGCGAGGTCTCGGCGACGTTGGTGGACAGCACCACTCGCCGGCCGGTGTGCGGGGTGAACACCCGGTGCTGCTCGGCGGCGGACAGCCGCGCGTACAGCGGCAGGATCTCGGTGCCCCGTAGCTTGCGGTCGCGCAGCGCGTCGGCGGTGTCGCGGATCTCGCGTTCACCGGAGAGGAACACGAGGATGTCCCCGTCTCCCTCGGCGCAGAGTTCCTCGACCGCCTCACAGACGGCGTCCACCGGGTCGCGGTCGACGAGCGCGTCGCCCACCTCGACCGTCAGGGGCCGGTACCGGATCTCGACCGGATAGGTGCGGCCGGAGACCTCGACGATGGGTGCGGGCGTGCCGTCGGCCGCTGCGAAGTGGTTCGCGAACCGTTCGGGGTCGATGGTCGCCGAGGTGATGATCACCTTCAGGTCCGGCCGCCGGGGCAGCAGTTCCTTGAGGTAGCCGAGGATGAAGTCGATGTTGAGGCTGCGTTCGTGGGCCTCGTCGATGACGAGGGTGTCGTAACGGCGCAGCAGCCGATCGCGCTGGATCTCGGCGAGGAGGATGCCGTCGGTCATCAGCTTGATCAGCGTCGAGTCCGACACCCGGTCGGTGAACCGGACGGTGTAGCCGACGGTGTCGCCGAGTTCGGAGTCGAGTTCCTCGGCGATGCGCTCGGCGACCGCCCGGGCCGCGATGCGGCGCGGCTGCGTGTGCCCGATCAGGCCGCGCACGCCGCGGCCGAGTTCGAGGCAGATCTTCGGGATCTGCGTGGTCTTGCCGGAGCCGGTCTCGCCGGCGACGATCACCACCTGGTGGTCGCGGATCGCGGCGGCGATGTCGTCCCTGCGCTGCGAGACCGGGAGGTTGTCGGGATAGGTGACCGTCGGCACGCCGGCCGCCCGCGCCGCGAGCCGCAACCGCGCCTGCTCGATCTCGTCGGCGATCTTCGCCAGCGCCTCGGGTCCGCGGGCGCGGTCGAGCCGCCGGCGGATGCGGTGCTCGTCGCGCAGCGATACCTCGGTGAGGCCTGCCTTCAGGTCGCGACGGGTCGCCCCGGGCGGGGCGGGGGAGCGCGGGGTCTCGGGTGAGGTGGACATGCTGAATCAACAGCCTAGCGAAGCGCGGACCGTCGCCGCGCGGCGCCCGCGGACCGTCGCCGCATAGGATGGCAATTTCATCGCCGTTCGTGGAACAGGAGCAGATCGTGGGCGCGTTGTGGCACGGGTTCGCAGACATGGGTGTCGTCGAGCGGGACGGTGCGTTCGTCGTCGCGCGCGGAGAGGGCGCCTACATCTGGGATTCCGCCGGCACCCGCTATCTCGACGCGACCGCCGGCCTGTGGTTCGCGAACGTCGGCCACGGCCGCTCCGAGATCGGTGACGCGGTGGCGGCGCAGCTGGCGAAGGTGGCGCACTACTCCAACTTCGGTGACCTCGCCGCGGAGCCGACCGTCGAGCTGGCCGAGCGGCTCGCGGCGATCGCTCCCGTTCCCGGCAGCAAGATCTTCTTCACCTCGGGTGGTTCCGATTCGATCGACACGGCGGCCAAGCTGACGCGCCGCTACTGGCAGGAGATGGGCCGGCCGGAGAAGACCCTCGTCGTCAGCCGCGAGAAGGCTTACCACGGCATGCACGTCGGAGGCACGTCGCTCGCCGGGATCCCCGTCAACGCCGAGGGGTACGGGAACCTGTGGGACGACGCCGCGAAGGTGGCCTGGGACGACGCGAAGTCGCTGCTCGCCCTCATCGAGCGGGTCGGCGCGGACCGGATCGCGGCGTTCTTCTGTGAGCCGATCATCGGCGCGGGTGGGGTGTACCTGCCGCCGGAGGGCTATCTCGCCGAGGTCCGCGACATCTGCCGCGAGCACGACGTGCTCTTCGTGGTCGACGAGGTGGTCACCGGCTTCGGCCGCATCGGCGGGTCGTGGTTCGCCTCGGGCCGGTTCGGCCTGGAACCCGACCTGATCACCACGGCGAAGGGCCTGACCTCGGGGTACGTGCCGATGGGCGCGGTGTTCGTGGCGCCGAAGGTGGCCGAGCCGTTCTTCGCCGGCGGGGTGTGGTGGCGGCACGGCTACACCTACGGCGGGCACGCCGGTGCCGCCGCGGCTGCCCTGGCGAACCTGGACATCATCGAGCGTGAGAACCTGCTCGACGAGTCGGCGCGGTTGGAGCGGACCCTGCACGAGAAGCTGTCCCCGCTGGCCGAGCACCCGCGCGTCGCGGAGGTCCGCAGCGGTCTCGGCGCCGTCGCCGCAGTGCAGCTCGCCGACCCGGGTGAGGCGCCGGGGTTCGTGAAGGTGCTTCGGCGGCACGGGGTTTCGAGCCGGGCGGCGGGACAGGGTGCGCTGCAGATCTCGCCGTCGTTCGTGATGACGGACGAGCAGGTGCAGGACCTCGTGGACGGGTTCGCCTCGGCCCTGGGTTGATCGACGATCGAGCGGCGCCGACCGATTCGGAACCGGCAGCGCGGGTCGCGTCAGCGGCGGGGGCGGAGCCGTTGCAGCACAGTGCAGATCCGCTCGCGCAGTCCCGTGGGCACGTCGTCCAGCGGCACCGCGCCCTGCGTGTCGTGCGCGGCGGCGACGCGGGCGTAGCGGTCGTGGAGCACCGTGCGTACCTCGTCGGGCGTGTGGGCGCGTCGTCTGCGCTCGTCGCGCGCGACGACTGCGCCCGTCGCCGCGACGCCGACCACACCGGCGAGTCCGACGAGTTTCCACCACTGCCTGCCCTTCAATGCCATGGGCGCGAGCCTAGACGGTAGGGATTGGGCTGGGGCCGCGCTCACCTGTGACCGATGCTCGCCACCGTCGACCGGCGCGATCGCCCGGACGAGGCGATCGCCCGGACGCTCCGGCCGAACAGTGTGTCTCAGGGCCTGTCCGGTGCTCCGTTGCGTCCCTGCGCGGCCGTATCCGGCTGCGGGCTTGTCCGGAATTCGAATCGGCTGCCGACGGCATTGGGGTGGAAGGCGTCCGGGAGGGCGGTGAACAGCGCGTGCTGCGCCTTCCACGACGTGCAGTGGGCGGGCACGACCACGGCCGGATCCGCCGCGGCGAGGGCGGTCACCGTCCGGGGGACGATCGGACCGTCGCGGAGATGGAACCCGCCGAGGACGGCATGGAGCCGGCCGACCCCGGTGAGCCGCTCGGCGTGCTCGAGGATGTTGATCAGCCCGGCGTGCCCGCATCCGGTGAGCACGACGAGTCCCCGGTCGCGTAGGTGCAGGACGACGGCCTGGTCGTCGTGGATGAGCGGGTCGGGCCGCCAGCGGCCGTGCCGGTGGGCTTGATGGCCCGGCATGCCGGTCTCGTACTCGGTGGTCCGGGCGATCCGGCCGGTCACCAGGAGCATTCCGTCCAGCAGGAAGGAGGGGCGCCGGTTCTCGACGACGACGAATCCCGCGCCCTCGATCGCTGCGCGGCTCGGTGTCGGTAGCTCGAAGGCGCCGTCGGGACCGACGATGCGCCGCCTCGTCCAGAAGTCGGGGTGCACGAGGATCGGCAGGCGCCGGGAGCCGAGCCGGCGGGCGAGGCCCTGCAGACCCATGACGTGGTCGAAGTGGCCGTGGCTGAACACGATCGCCTCGATGCCGTCCGGGGAGATCGCCAGCCGATCGAGGTTCGCCATCAGACCGTCCGGCGTGGCCCCCGCGTCGTAGAGCACGCGGTGCGTGGTTTCGCCGACCCGGACCTCGATCAGTACGGAGAACCCGTGCTCCGCTCGGAGGAGGTCGACAGTCCGGAATCCGACCGCCAGATCGCTGGGGACGATCGGGAGCGGACCTGCCGATCCGGCCAGCCCCCAGCGGCGGACGGGCCCCACGTCGGGCAGCAGCACGTCGGAGGAGTTGTCCACCAGCGTCGTCACATCGACCGCGTCGACCGGCCGGAGCTCCACCCGTACCGGGTCCCGCTCCGGCAGCTGTCCGGCGGATCGTCGATCGCGGGTCTCCGCTCCCGTCGTCACGCCCTCCTCCTTCCAGTGGACACGGGGAAACAGCCTTCGGCGCCGGGCCGTCAGCGCTCGGGTCCGACGTCGGTGAAGTCGGGACGGAAGGGCGCCTCGCTGCCCGTACGCAGATCGAACGTGCTGCGGTTCTGCGTGAGAATGTCCGTGCCGTAGACGTGGATCGAGATCGCATCGGTCCCGCCGAGTGCCTCCACCGAGTGGATCGTTCCGTCGGGAACGACGGTCACCTTGCCCCGCGGGTTCACGAAGGTGTCGGCAACCTGGAGCCGGGCCCTGCCCGGCACACTCCCGTCGTCGAGCCGGCGATACCACGTCTCCCGTTCCCGGCCCCGATACACGCCGACCACGGCCCACGCGCCGTGATTGTGCGCCGGAGTGCTCACTCCGGCCTTGAACACCGCCACCAGGATCGACAGGTGCCCGTCCGAGGCCCGGTGGACGGGGTACAGCACCCAGTCCCGTGTCTCGGGACGCTCCTGGTACTGCGGGTCCAGCCAGTCGCTGTCGTCGGCGACTGCGGCGGCCAGAACCGCACGGACCGACTCCGGTCCGTCGCGCAGTGCGGACGCCTGTCGGAGGCGGGGGATCAGATCGTGGATCGACTGCCGGGGGCCGACTTCGGCGTGCCTGTTCATGATGCACCTCCTGCAACCGCTCTCGAAGAGAACGGTATGCGCACAACAGAGATGAACGCATCGGTACCAGTACGGACATTGCGCGCCGTCCCGGCGGTGCCGGGCGCCGGCTCACAGACCGAATTCGACCGCCCGCCGCACCAGCTCCACCCTCGAGTTGATGCCGAGCTTCGCGTAGATGTTGGCGAGGTGGGTCTCCACCGTCCGCTCGCCGATGAACAGGCGCCGGCCGATCTCAGGGGAGCTGAGTCCGGCGACCGCCAGGGCGCCCACCTCCCGTTCCCGGGTGGTCAGGGCCTCCGGCCCCCAGGCCGGGCGGTCCCGGCGGCCCCGCCGTACCCCCGTCAGGAAGGCCTCGATCTCGATCAGCACCGCGTCCATGTCGCCGATCCAGGGCCAGTGATCGATCCCGGGCAGTTCGACGAGTGTCGCGCCCGGAATGCGCGCGGCGACGTAGCGGGAATGCTCGACCGACAGCCACGGATCGTCGACGTGGTGGAGCAGGAGCGTCGGCACTCGAATCTCGTGCAGCCTCGGACGAAGATCGGTCGCGGCGCAGAGCCGGAACAGTTCCCGGGCCTGCGCCGGGCCCGCCGCTGCCCGGGCGTGACGCGCGAACCAGGATCGATACCGCTCGTCCCCGGCCAGTGTCGGATTCATCGACCCGATGCCGGAGCCCGTCGCCCACCCCTCGTCGATGCCGTCCAGGACCGACGAGAAGAACTCCTCGCTCCACCCCGCCGCATACCCGTCGTCCCGCAGGAGCCGGGCATGGGCGTCCCACAGGATCATCGAACGTGTGCGGCCGGGGTACTTCAACGCGAACGACGTGCAGATCCCGGCGCCGACGGCGACCCCGAACAGGGTCGCCCGCCGGGACCCGGCGGCGTCCATCACGGCGCGGATGTCCTCGACACAGGCGTCCATGGACACCTCCTCCCGCGGCACGTCCGACAGGCCGGTGCCCCGCTTGTCGAACCAGATCAACCGGGCGAACGACGCCAGGCCGCGCAGGAAACGCGCGAAGAACCGCTCCTCCCAGGCGAGGTCGAGGTGCGAGACGAATCCCGGAACGAAGACGAGGTCGGGTCCCGCTTTGCCCAGCACCTGGTACGCGATGCTGACATTCCCGCTGGCGGCGTACCGGACCTCGTGGTCCATCCCTGCACCGTAGCGCCGTCTGCCGCGCTGTCAACCTCGGGTGAGGCGCATCGACGCGGGGCAGCGACGGCGGGTCGGCCGCCACCTCCCGTGCTCGGCGTCCGGATCCCGTTACCTCCCCGCGTGAGAGGCTGTCGGTCATGCAGCAGCGGAGCTCAGCGCAGTCCCGGATCACCCTCGACGACGCGGTGGCGCTGACCCGCACCGGCGACCTCTGGATCTTCCGCGGCAGCAGCCACGCCGACCGGGCGATCCAGACGCTGACCAACGCCCCCGTCAACCACGTCGGCATGGCGGTGGTCCTCGACGATCTGCCACCGCTGATGTGGCATGCCGAACTGGGCAGGAGCCTGCCGGACATGTGGACCGGCCGGCACCACCGCGGTGTGCAGCTGCACGACCTGCGTGGAGCGGTGCAGGTGTGGAGTGCCCGGTACGGGCAGCGCGGCTGGCTGCGCCAGCTCGGCGTCGAGGTGACGCCGGCGCAGGAGGATCAGCTGCTGCGCACCGTCGCCCGGCTGGACGGCACGCCGTTCCCCTCGACGGGCCGGCTGGCGGGTCGCTGGTTCGCGGGCCGGCTGCCGTGGCGGAAACGCACGGCGGATGCGGGCCTCGAGCGCGCGTACTGCGCCGAGGTGGTGGGCGCGACCCTGGAGGCGATGGGGCTGCTCGAGCAACGCGGGCGCGGCAGCAACTGGTACGACCCCGGACGGTTCTGGAGCGGGGACCGGTTGCCGGCCGCGCCCGGGGTCGCCTGGGGGCGCGAGATCGAGGTCGTGCCTCCCGAAAACGGATGAGGGGCTGGAGTGCTCGGTCGCCCCGCCGGAGGCCCGCGCCGCCGGATAGGCCCGTTTCCCGGGCCCACGCGACGACTTCGCGGGATCATGAGCCCATGTCGCGTCCCGCCATCGCACTGCAGGTCTACGTCCTCGACACGCCGGACCCGTCGGGGCTGGCCTCGTTCTACGCCGTGCTGCTCGGCTGGGACATCGACGACGCCGCCACCGACGACGACTGGGTCCAGTTGCGCGCCCCGGCCGGTGGGGGCCTGGCGTTCCAGCTGGCCCCCGAGTTCACCCCGTCGACGTGGCCGGACGACCGGGTCGGGCTGCAGGCACACCTGGACCTCGAGGTCGACGACCTCGACGCCGCGGAGGAGTGGGTGCTGCGGCACGGCGCAACCCGCGTCGTCGGGCCCAACCCCAGCCCGACCTTCCGCACCTACCGGGATCCGAGCGGCCACCTCTTCTGCCTGGTGCGGTCCGCGTGAGCGGTCCGCGGGGACCGCGGAGGCTACGCCGCTTCGCCCGGGCCGCCGGTCACCGTGACCGGTCCGCCCGCCGGCGTGCGTGTCGACCGGAACGTCGCGGTGCCCGCACGCGACGGAACACTCCTGCGCGGCGCCGTGTTCCGGCCCCGGCCTCCCGGGCTGCTACCGGCGCCGGCGCGCACGCCCGGCGCTCTTCGGCCGGCCCGCGTTTCCGCGCCGGGTCTTCGGCTTCTTGTCGCCGACCACCTTCTTCGGCTGCGATCCTTGCCGCTCCCCGCGCCGTTTCTGCTTCGGCTGGGACTCGTCCTGCCGGCCGCGGGAGCTGTTGGCGGTGCGGCCGCGCACGATCCCGACGAACTCCTCGACCAGATCGGTGGTCCGCTCCGAGAGCCACACCAGGCCCACCTGCGACTGCGGGGCATCGGTCACCGGCCGGTACGTCAGATCCTTGCGGTGGTGCAGCCGGGCCAGCGACTGCGGCACGACCAGCACCCCCACCTCGGAGGCGACGTACGACACGGCCGTCTCCGTCGTGGCCGGGCGCTCGAACGCCGCCTCTCCCGGCAGGCGCGCCCAGTCCAGCACGTCGTCGCGCGGATGCAGCACCGTTTCCTCCGCGAGATCGGCGACGCTCAGTTCGTCGACGGCCGCAACGGCATGCTCCTCGGGTACCACCACCACCGATACCTCGGTGTAGAGATTGATCACCGACAGCCCCTCGCGCGGCAGCGGCAGCCGCAGCACCGCGGCGTCGACCGTGCCGTCGCGCACAGCGGCCTCGCCGTCGGCGGCGTCCACCGGCACCAGCTCGAGGGGGACGTCGGGTATCCGCTCCGCCCACACCCGCACCCATTTCGCGGGGGTGACCCCGGGGACGTAGGCCAGCCGGAACGCCGGGGCGGACTCTTCGCTCACCCGCTCAGGCTAGCGGCCCGTGCGTCCAGCGTCCGCCGAGCATCGTGCCCCACACCGGCATCGCGGCCAGCTCCGCACCGGAGCGGGGCAGCGCGTCCGCGTCGAGCACCACCAGGTCGGCGACGTCGCCGACGGCGACGCGGGCACGACCACCGGTGGACGCGGCCAGCGCCACCCGCAGGTCCAGTTCGTGTTCGCGGTGCCAGACCCGGCCGTCGGGCAGCGTGCGGTCGATCGCGGCGGCCAGCGTCCGCCACGGATCCAGGGGCGCGACCGGCGCGTCGGAGCCCAGCACCAGCCGCGCCCCGGCCGCGTGCAGCGTCCCGTACGGGAAGGAGCGGTGCGTGCGGCCGGGCCAGTACCGTTCGGCCAGGTCCACGTCGTCGTACACGTGCGCCGGCTGGATGCTCGCCGTCACACCCGACCGGGCGAACCGCGGGAAGTCGCGCTCGGCCACGAACTGGGCGTGCTCGACGCTGCCGCGCGCCCCGGTGGCGGCGAACGCGTCGAGCACGTGCTCGCAGGCGTGGTCACCGATCGCGTGGATCGCGCTCTCGAGCCCGTGTTCGTGGGCGTGGCGCATCAGCGGCTCGAGCCGTTCCGGCGGCACCGACAACACCCCGTGCCCGCCGTCGGGATACGGGTCGTGGCAGTAGGCGGTGCGGGTGCCGAGCGATCCGTCGACGATCACCTTCAGCGGACCCACCGTCGCCAGCCCCGCGGTGCCGGGTACCACGTCGCCGGTGCGCATGCCCGCCGCGATCGCCGCGTCCAGCCACCGGGGCCAGATCCCGCACCGCACACGCAGGTGCCGCGTCCCGGCGCCGATGCGGCGCCTCCACGCGGCGAGAGTGTCCGCGATCTCGAAGTCGACGACGCCCACCACGCCGCGGGCCGCGGCCGCCCGGGCCGCGGAGTCCACGAGGCGATCGCGCACCTCGGGCTCGACGTGCTGGATCTCGTTCATCAGCGGCATGAACTCGGTCTCCCGCAGCAACCCCGTCGGGTGTGGATGCAGCCAGAAACGCTGTAGCGCAGCAGTATTGAACCAGGCGCTGTGCAGGTCCCCGCTGAACGCGACGACCGGCCGGGCGGGGGCGATCGCATCGAGCGCCGCAGCGGTGGGCATGTCCGGCCACAGCCCGTCGCGGAAACCGTGCGCGACCACGACGGGGACGGGGTCACCGGCCAGGCGGGCGGCCACCAGCGCGGCCGCGTGCGCGGCCGACGTCGCGCCCGACAGGTCGAGCGCGGCCTGCGCGAGGGTCCACTGGTCGAAGTGCACGTGCGCGTCCCACAGGCCCGGCAGCACCAGTCGCCCGCCGACGTCGACGACCTCGGTGCTGCCCGCGATGTCACCGCCGACGCGGTCGCCGGTGATCGGCAGGTCGACCGGGTCGGCACCGGGCGCCGTGCGGGCGCCACGCAGGACGAGGGACGACGGCACCGCTCAGCCCTCGACGATCTCGAACTCGTCGAACACCACCTCGCCGGCCGCGTCGGACTCGGCGAGGTTCACCTCGCCGAGCAGCGCCCAGCCGTGGTCCCCTGCGGGGTCGGCCAGGGTCTGCCGGACCCGCCACAGATCCTTCTCCTCGACCACGGTGAACAGCTGCGGGCCCCGCGCGTCGGGGCCGGTGCCGATTTCGTCGTACTCCTCGAAGTACAGCTCGAGCAGGTCGGCCCAGTCCTGTGCCTCGAGTCCGTCGCCCAGCTCGGCGAGTTCGTTCCACCGTCGCCGCGACGCCAGTTCCACCCGCTTGAACATCGCATTGCGCACCATCACCTTGAACGCCCGCGTGTTCGCCGAGATCGGTTTGGGCACATCCGCGCCGAATGCCACCTGCTGATCGTCGGATTCGACGCCGGGGTTGGTCAGCGACTCCCACTCGTCGAGCAGGCTCGAATCGACCTGGCGGATCAGCTCGCCCAGCCACTCGGTGAGGTCTTCGAGTTCCTCGGTGCGGGCCGCATCCGGAACCGTCTGGCGCAGCGCCCGGTAGGCGTCCGCGAGGTAGCGCAGCACCAGTCCCTCCGAACGGGTCAGGCCGTAGTGACCGACCAGTTCGGCGAACGTCATGGCTTTCTCGACCATGTCCCGCACCACCGACTTGGGGGACAGCGGGAACTCCGAGACCCACGGATGCCCGGCGCGGTACGTCTCGAACGCCGGCTCGAGGAGTTCCGCCAGCGGCTTCGGCCAGGTGATCTCCTCGAGCAGTTCCATGCGCTCCTCGTACTCGATGCCGTCGGCCTTCATCTGCTGCACGGCCTCACCGCGCGCGGCGTGCTGCTGCGCCATGAGGATCTGCCGCGGATCGTCGAGCGTGGACTCGATCACCGACACCACGTCCAGCGCATAGGTGGGGGAGTCGATGTCGAGCAGCTCGATCGCGGCGAGCGCGAACGGCGACAGCGGCTGGTTCAGCGCGAAGTCGCGCTGCAGGTCCACGGTCAGCCGCGCCGTCCGGCCGAACTCGTCGGGCTCGTCGAGCTGCTGCACCACCCCGGCCTGCAACAGCCCCCGGTACAGCGAGATCGCCTTGAGGATGTGCCGGCGCTGGGCGGGGGGCGCTTCGTGGTTGTCCTCGAGCAGATGGCGCATCGCCTCGAAACAACTGCCGGGGCGGGCGATCACGTTCAGCAGCATCGAATTGCTCACGGAGAAGCGCGAAGTGAGCGGCTCGGGGGAGGCGGCGACGAGCTTCTCGAACGTGCCCTCGCCCCACGAGACGAATCCCTCGGGCGGCTTCTTGCGCTGCACCTTGCGGCGCTTCTTCGGGTCGTCACCGGCCTTGGCGAGGGCACGCACGTTCTCGATCTCGTGCTCGGGCGCCTGCACCACGACGGTGCCCATCGTGTCGAATCCGGCGCGGCCGGCGCGGCCGGCGATCTGATGGAACTCGCGGGCCTTGAGCTGCCGGGTCCGGGTGCCGTCGAACTTCGTCAGGCCGGTCAGCAGCACCGTCCGGATGGGCACGTTGATGCCCACCCCGAGGGTGTCGGTGCCGCAGATGACCTTCAGCAGCCCGTCCTGGGCCAGCCGCTCGACGAGCCGCCGGTACTTCGGCAGCATCCCGGCGTGGTGCACGCCGATGCCGTGCCGCACCAGCCGCGACAGCGTCTTGCCGAAGCCGGTGGAGAACCGGAACGCGCCGATCGCCTCGGCGATCGCGTCCTTCTCCTCGCGCGAGCACATGCTCACGCTGGTCAGGGCCTGCGCCCGCTCCAGGGCGGCGGCCTGGGTGAAGTGGACGACGTAGACGGGGGCCTGGTGCGTGGTGACCAGTTCCTCGATCTCTTCGCCGATCGGCTTCTGGGAGTAGGAGAAGGACAGCGGCACCGGCCGCTCGGAGCCGGACACCTCGGTGGTGGTGCGGCCGGTGCGCCGGGTCAGGTCCTTCTTCAGGAAGGTGACGTCGCCGAGGGTCGCCGACATCAACAGGAACTGCGCGCGGGGCAGTTCGACGAGGGGCACCTGCCAGGCCCACCCGCGGTCCGGCTCCGAGTAGAAGTGGAACTCGTCCATCACCACCTGGCCGATGTCCGAGTCGGCGCCCTCGCGCAGCGCCAGATTGGCGACGATCTCGGCGGTGGCGCAGATGATCGGGGCACCGGGGTTCACCGAGGCGTCGCCGGTCATCATCCCGACCCGAGCGGCGCCGAACACCTCGCACAACGCGAAGAACTTCTCGCTGACCAGCGCCTTGATCGGGGCCGTGTAGAAGGTGCGCGTACCGGTGGCCAGGGCGAAGAAGTGCGCGCCGAGCGCCACCATCGACTTGCCCGACCCGGTGGGCGTCGCGAGGATCACGTTCGACCCGGAGACCAGCTCCAGCAGCGCCTCCTCCTGTGCCGGATACAGCGAGAGGCCGCGCCCGGTCGTGAAGGCGGTGAAGGCGTCGAACAGCGAGTCCTCGTCGACGATGTCGGGGGTCAGATCCGGAAGCAGCACCGCTCCAGGCTAGTTGTTGCCGCCGTGACCGCGCCGACGCGCCATGCGCGGCAGGCCGGCGCGCGGCGGCCGACGAGTCCTGCCGCCCGCGCCGGTCTCGACGGATGCACCTGCCGGAGCGGGCCGACGGCGACGTGCGACGGCGTTCGAGGACTCGGCGGGGCGTCGTGGGAGGCGGGTCGCTCAGGTGGCGCTGCGTTCGTCGGCGCCCATCGCGCCGAGCACGGCCCGGCGGGTGGCCGGACCGCCGGTGATCTGGTTCTCGCTGACGCCGTTGATCAGCAACTCGCGCCAGCGTTGCTCGTCGAACACGAGGGGTGCGGTGGAGTCGAGGAACTCCTCGACGACCCGCAGGAACCGGATGGGGTCGTCCCGGAACGGGAAATGGCCGGCGCCGCGGAAGACGTCGAGCCGGGAATTGGGCATCGCCGAATGCGCCAGGTAACCGTGACTGACCGGGATCACGCTGTCGTGATCTCCCCAGATCAGCTGCACGGGCAGGTTCTCGGTCAGGTAACAGCGGTCGAGCATCGTCACCACCTGGCCGCGCCAGTCCACGACGGCCCGCAGCGTGCGCAGGAACGCCTCGTACGCGGTGGGATCGGGCAATCCGCTCAGGACGCGGATCAGATCCGAGGTGTCGTGCAGGAAGGGGCCGGGCCGCAGCGGAGTGTCGTGCAACTGTCCGAGCAGGCCGCCGGCGATGCGTACCGCGGGCATGGCGCCGGGCAGCCGCAGCAGCTTGAGGACCTCGCTCAGGCCGGGCATGGACAGCAGGCGCAGCGCCGGGTGGACGTCCTTGGTGACGCCGCCGGCCGAGACCAGGATGAGCCGGTCGACCATCTGCGGGAACTGGTACGCGAACTGCATCGCGACGCCGCCGCCGAGGGAGTGCCCGACCACCGTGACGTGCTCGATGTCCAGGACCGACAGCAGGTCGCGGACGCCGTTGGCGTACGCGGCGACCGAGTAGTCGGCGCGCGGCTTGTCGGAGCGGCCGTGGCCGAGCAGGTCCGGCGCGATGACCGTGTACTTGCGGGCCAGATGCGGGATGACCTCCTGCCAGGTCGAGGAGTTGTCGCCGATCCCGTGGATCAGCAGCAGCGCGGGGCCCTCGCCGGCGAGCCGGAAGGCGCGACGGTAGCCATGGATGGTGCGGAAGACCATCCGCGTCTCCGCATCCGGCACCGGCCGGAGCGTGCGTGTGCGCGGTGTACCCATGTGCGTCTCCTGACCGCCGGTTCCTCGTCGACCTGTGGTGTCCGAGGCGCCGGACCGTCTCCGGCCCGACCCTTCAGCTCAACTCGTCGAACTGAGCGTACTGACTGTATGTGACCTGCACAACGCGAAGTGTAACGAGAGAGTAATGATCCGGGGTCGGACAGGCGGCGATTCGAACCCGGTCAGGCGGGGGGATCCGCCTCGCCGGGCTGTCCGCTCCCGCCGCGATCGTCGTATTCGGCGAGGAAACGCTCGAACTCGGCGCCGATCTCCTCGCCGGTCGGCAGGTTCTCGTCCGTCGGCAGCTGGGCGGCCTGCTGCTCCTGGGCCGCGACATAGCTGTCGTACTGCCGCTCGAGTCCGCGGACCACCGCCTGCACCTCCTCGTTCTGGGCGATGTGCTCGTCGATCTGCTCACGCACCCGTGCGGCGGCCTCGCCGAGCGCGGCCAGCGGCAACCCGAGGCCCCCGGCTTCGGCGACGTTCTCGAGCAACGTCTCGGCAGCGCCCGGATACTCGGTCTGCGCCAGATAGTGGGGCACGTGGACCGAGAACCCCACCGACTCGTGCCCGTGCTGCGCCATCCGCAGCTCCAGCAGCGACGACACCCCCGCCGGCACCTGCAGCTCGCCCGTCCAGCGGTGGTGGTCGGCGATCAGGTCCTTGTTCGTCGAGTGCGCCGTCACGCCCAGCGGGCGGGTGTGGGGGATCGCCATCGGGATCGCGCTGATCCCGATCGTGCGCCGGACGCCGAACTGCTCGGCGAGCAGGCGCACCGCCGTGATGAACCGCTCCCATTTCAGGTCCGGCTCCGCGCCGGCCAGCAACAGGAAGGGGGTTCCGGCCGTGTCGATCAGGGCGTACAGGTTGAGTTCGGGGGCGGCGTAGTCGGAGAAGTGATCGGCCTTGAACGTCATGGTCGGCCGCCGGGACCGGTAGTCGATCAGCTCGTCCACGGCGAACGACGCCACGAGTTCGCTTTCGAGGCTCTCGCGCAGGTGCGTGGTGGCGAGCCGTACCGCATGCCCGGCGTCGGCGAACCCCTCGAGACCGTGCACCAGCACCGGACCCTCGCCGTCGGCAGACGTCAGCTGCGGAGCGGGGAACTCGAGCTCGTACATGCGGGACTGGTCGTCCATGCGAACATCCTCCGTTCGATCCGGGGCGCCGTGATACCGCCGGGTCACCGGCGTGGCATGGTGGAGTTCGAGTCTAGTTGAACTGGTGATCAGCTTCTGCCGGGGCACGACCCCGACGGGACGCGACAGCGGAGGTCCGGTGGCAACCCACAGCGCAGGAGACGACGTCCGGACGCCGCGCCGCCCCCGGACCCGGCCGGTGCCCTTCCGCCGGCTGGGCGCGACCGTGATCGGGGGCGCGTTGCTGCTCGCCGCCGGTTGTTCGTCGACCGTCGACGGCACACCACAGCCCGAGCCGGCCGCACTGGCCACCACGGACGAAGCCGGCACCGCGAGCCGGCCCCTCGCCGAACTGCTGCTGCCGCCCGAACAATTCCCCGAGCCGTACGACGCGGTGGTGCTACCGCCGCAGGCGGTCGCCCAGGCCGCTCCCGACCTCACCGGAGTCCCGGAGGGGGCCAAGGTGGATCCTCCCGGATGCCTGCCGCCGCCGCAGAACTACGGCCCGGACGGGACCGCGATGGTAGTCGGCACGGACAACGACAGCCGGGCCACGATCTCGGTCGAGCTCGTCGCTGTCACCGACGAACTGGCCGCCTACCGCGACCGTCTCGTCGAGTGCCCCGTCGTCGCGGCGACCCGCCGGGGCGTCACCGCCACGGTGACGACCACGGTCGACCCGTCGGCGCCGCCGGCCGCCGCGGGGGTGGCGACCCTCGCGTTCACCCGCACCGTCCGCTCGGGCGAGGGCCGGGAGGTGGTCACCCAGTCGATGACCAGCCGGATCGCCCAGGTCGACGACGTGCGGGTGCTGGTGACGTACATGTCCTTCGGTGCGGGGCCCGCCGACATCGCCACCCTCGCCCGGGTGTTCGATGCGAGCGTGGAGCGCGTCCGCGTCGGCTGAGACGCGGCACGCTACCAGCCGGCACCGACATCGGGCGGCCGGAACTCCTGCGGCCGCAGTACTTGTCCACAATCGGAGCGCTCGTCCCCAGATTCGACGGATCCGGGTCGCGCGGCCCCCGAGGGCACCGGTCGTCGGGGACAGTCGGCGCATGACCACATCGACTTCCTCGCCCCGGCCGCTGCGACTCACCGATCCGGGGGATCTGATCGCCGCCGTGCCGGCCATGCTCGGCTTCCTTCCCGCACGGTCGCTGATCGTGCTGAGCCTCGCGTCCGATGCCGGCGGCGGGCGCAACGGTGCCCGGTCCGCGACCGTCGGCGCCGTCATGCGCCACGACCTGATCCTGCCGTCCGGCGAGGACGATCCGGTGCCGGCTGCGATGCGCGACGTCTTCGACCGATTCGGTGCGCTCTGCGACCGGGAGGGCGCCGACGCCGTGCTCGTCGTCCTCGTCGACGACCGTCTCGACCATCCCGACGCCCCCGCCGTCGCCGCGGCCTGCCGGCTGCTCGACGACTTCGCCGTCCGCCTCGACCGGCGCGGGGTTCGCATCGCGGGGGCGCACGCCGTTTCCGAGGTCGCCTGCGGCAGAACCTGGTTCGCGCTCGTCGGCGGTGTGCGCGGGACGGTGCCGGACCCGCAGGCCTCGCCCGTCGCCGCCGCCCGCGTCTTCGAGGGCGGGGCGATCCGGCGGTCCCGCGCCGAACTCGCCGATCTGCTCGCCCCGCTGCCGATGCCCGGGCGCGTACAGGTCGCCGACCACATCGACGAGGCGATCGACGCGCGCGACCTCGCCTACGAACTCGCCGTCCGCGCCGGCGGCCGCGACCGCGCCGACCGTCAGGAGCTCGAGGCCGTGCTGGCCCACATCGCCCGGCACGACGACGGCGCCGAGCTGCTCGCCCCCGAGCTCGCCGAACTCGCGGTCCTGCTGTCCAATTCGACCGTGCGCGACGCCGTGATGGCCCTCGCGGCGGGCGCCGAGGCCGACACCGCCGAACGGTTGTGGGTCGCGCTCACCCGGCGTCTCCCGGACCCGGAACGAGCCGAGGCCGCCGCCCTCGTCGGCTACAGCGCGTACGTTCGGGGCGACGGACCGCTCGCCGGGGTGGCCCTGGGGGTGGCGCTCGAGTCGAACCCGCGGCACCGGCTCGCCGACCTCCTCGACCAGGCCCTGCAGGCCGGGCTGCGGCCGCACACCGTGCGCGGCCTCGCCGACACCGGCTACGAGATCGCCGCGCGGCTCGGGGTGCGAATGCCCCCGCCCGAGCCGGCGGCGTGACTGCCGGGACGGCGCCGGCTCAGCGCCGTGCCGCGTGCGACCGGTCGCCGAGTTCCTGCAGGTAGACCCACGCGTCGGCGACGATCTCGTCGAGGCTTGTGTGCTGCGGCTTCCAGCCCAGTTCCTCGACGGCGCGGCGGCTCGAGGCGATCAGCACGGCCGGGTCCCCGGCGCGCCGGGGTGCATCGACCACCGTGATCGGCAGGCCCGTCACCCGGCGGCACGCCTCGATGACCTCCCGGACGGTGAAACCCTCGCCGCTCCCGAGGTTGTAGACGGCGTGCTCGCCGGGTCGGGCGGCCGCCAGTGCCAGCAGGTGGGCGTCGGCGAGGTCCTTGACATGGATGTAGTCCCGCACCGCTGTGCCGTCCTTGGTCGGCCAGTCGGTGCCGAACACCGAGATGTGCTCGCGTTGGCCGAGAGCCACCTGCAGCACGAGCGGAATCAGGTGCGTCTCGACCACGCGGTTCTCGCCGGCACCGTGGTATGCGCCCGCGACGTTGAAGTAGCGCAGGCTCGTCGCGGCCAGGCCGTACGCCCGCGTGTACGACGAGATCGCATGGTCGATGGCGAGTTTCGTGGCGCCGTAGGGGTTGGTGGGCCGGGCGGGTGCATCCTCGGTGATCGGTACCCGGTCCGGTTCGCCGTACGTCGCCGCCGTCGACGAGAACACCAGCCGCGGTGTTCCCGACGCGCGGATCGCGTCCAGCAGGGCGAGGGTCGCGACGACGTTGCCGTGCCAGTACTTGTCCGGATGCTCGACGGACTCGCCGACCAGGGACTGGGCCGCGAAGTGCAGCACCCCGTCGAACCGGGGCTGTGCCCCGCCGCCGAGCACCTCGGCGGCCGCGGTCGCGATGTCGCCCTCGACGAACTCCGCGCCGGCCGGGACGGCGTCGGCGGTGCCGGTGGACAGATCGTCGAGGATCACCACCTCGTGACCCTGCTCGAGCAGCACCGTGCTGCAGACGCTGCCCACATAGCCGGCACCGCCGGTAACCAGAAGCCTCACGCTGGGACCCTTCTTCGCCGGCCCGCGCGGGGCCGGCGAAGGGGGCCTGTCTCAGACCTGCTTCACCTGCACCGCGTGGGCCATCTCGTCGGAAAGTTCGAAGCCGTCGTGGCCGGGCACGTTGATGACCACCGACCCCGGCTTCGTCTCGACTGTAACGCGTGCGTCGGGGACGATCCCCGCCTCACGCAGCCGCCCGATCACCTCGTGATCGGACTGCACGTACTCCGCCAGCCGGCGCACGACCACGGCGGTCGGCTTGCCCGGCGGGATCTCGGTGAGCCGCACCAGCCGCTCGTCCGCCGCGGCCGGGCGGTCCAGGCCGAGCTGGTCCAGTCCCGGAATCGGATTGCCGTACGGCGAGGTCGTGGGGTTGTGCAGCACCTCGACGAGGCGGCGCTCGACCTCCTCGCTCATCACGTGCTCCCAGCGGCATGCCTCGGCGTGCACGTTCTCCCAATCGAGACCGATCACATCCACGAGCAGCCGCTCGGCGAGCCGATGCTTGCGCATGACCGACACCGCCAGGTCGCGGCCCTTCTCGGTCAGCTCGAGGTGCCGGTCGCCTGCCACGCGCAGCAGCCCGTCCCGCTCCATCCGGGCGACGGTCTGGCTCACGGTCGGTCCGCTCTGTTCCAGGCGTTCGGCAATGCGCGCACGCAGCGGCACGACGCCCTCTTCCTCCAAGTCGTAGATCGTCCGGAGGTACATCTCCGTGGTATCGACCAGGTCCTTCACTCTCACACCCCTTCGTCTGCGGCCGATTCTAACCGGGCGAAACCCCCGGCGGGCGCACCTCGAGCGGCGCCGCCCGGCGGGACCCGCGGCGGGCGCGCCGGGGCCCTGCGGCACTCGCATCGCCCCGGACGGCGCAGTAGCTTTGTGGCCATGACCACGACCTCCGCCGCGACGGGCGATCCGACACATCCGAGCGGCGACCGAGTGGTGGTGTGGAGCCCGGACTTCCTCGACTACCGGTGGGGCCCGACCCACCCCATGAATCCCACCCGGCTCGATCTCACGATGGCGCTGTCCCGCGGCCTCGGCCTGCTCGAGGGGGTGGAGACCCTGCGCCCGCCGGCCGCGACCGACGCCGAGCTGCTGCGCATTCACACCCCTGCCTACGTCGAGGCCGTCAAGCACGCCGGCAGCCTGCCGCCAGGTTCGACCGCCGGGGCGGAGGCCCCGCACGGTCTCGGCACCGAGGACAACCCGATCTTCCCGCGCATGCACGAGGCCAGTGCCGTCCTCGCAGGCGGCACCCTCGCCGCCGCCCGGGAGATCGCCGCCGGCCGCACCCGGCGGGCGGTGAGCATCGGCGGTGGGATGCACCATGCGATGGCGGACTGGGCCGCCGGATTCTGTGTGTACAACGACGCCGCCATCGCCATCTCGTGGCTCCTGGACAACGGCTTCGACCGGATCGCCTACATCGACGTCGACGCCCACCACGGCGACGGGGTGCAGCACGCCTTCCTGAGCGATCCCCGGGTGCTCACCGTCTCCATCCACCAGCACCCGGCGACGCTGTGGCCGAACACCGGCTGGTCGAGCGAGGTCGGCACCGGCGCCGCCGAGGGGACCGCGATCAACCTGCCGGTCCTGCCCGGCACCGTCGACGCGCTGTGGCTGCGCGCATTCCACGCCGTCGTCCCCGCCGCGGTCGCGACGTTCCGGCCGCAGATCATCATCAGCCAGTGCGGCGCCGACAGCCACCGGGAGGATCCGCTGGCCGACCTCTCCTTGACCGTCGACGGCCAGCGCGCGGCGTATCTGGCCATGCGCGAGCTCGCGGACCGGCACTGCGAGGGCCGGTGGCTCGCCGTGGGCGGAGGCGGCTACGGGTTGGTGCGGGTGGTGCCGAGATCCTGGACCCACCTGATCGCAGCCGTACTCGACCGCGAGATCGACCCCGCCACCCCGATCCCCGACGAGTGGCGCGAGCGGGTCGCCGCGATGGCGCCGGGGGTCGATCTGCCGACCGTGATGGGGGAGGGCGGCGACGTGGCGTATCTGCCGTGGGACGGCCCCGGCGGTACCCCCGAGACCGGCGTCGCATCGTTCGATCGTGCCCTCAGCCGCGTCGACTCGGCCATCGTCGCCACCCGCCGGGCCTGCTTCCCGCTGCTCGGCCTGGACCCGGAGGACCCGCGTGACTGAATCCGAGAACACGGCCCACGGCCCCGCGGTCACCGCGGGGCAGACCCCCGACGGCGATGCCGCCGCCGGCGAGCCGGCCGATGCCGCCGCCCGCGCACAGGCGGAGAAGGATGCCGCCCGCGAGCGCGCACTCGCCGTGGCCCGCAACTACCCCAAGCACTGGGTGGCGGACGTCCTCGCCGCGGACGGCAAGGCCGTGCACCTGCGCCCCATCGTCCCCGAGGACGCGGACCTGCTCGTGGACTTCCACAGCAAACTCTCCGAGCGCACCCGCTATCTCCGCTACTTCGGTCCCTACCCGACGATGTCGAAACGGGACCTGTTCAACTTCACCGTCGTCGACCACCACCGGCGGGTCGCGTTCGTGGCTCTGCTCGGCGGGGAGATCATCGCGGTCGGCCGCTACGAGGGTCTGCCCGAGGGCGACGGCCTGTCCGCCGAGGTCGCATTCACCGTCGCCGACGCGCACCAGGGCCGCGGCCTCGGTCCGATCCTGCTCGAGCACCTCGCCGGGGCCGCCGCCGAGAACGGCCTCCACACCTTCGTCGCGGAGGTGCTGGCCGAGAACCGCAACATGGTGACGGTGTTCCGGGAGGCCGGCTACCAGGTCAGCCGCAGTTTCGAGGGCGGCGTGGTGCGACTCGAGTTCGCCATCGACCCCACCGAGGCGCTGGTGTCGGTGCGTAACGCCCGCGAACGCGCCGCCGAGGCCCGCAGCGTCCGCAACCTGCTCAGCCCGGGCAGTGCCGCCGTCATCGGCGCGTCCACCGACAGCCGCAAGGTCGGCAACGCGGTCCTGGTCAACATGCTGCGCAGCGGCTTCACCGGCCCGGTCTATCCGGTCAATGCCGAGCACCGCTCGGTGCGTGGCGTGCGGGCCTATCCGACCGTCCGCGACATCCCCGACGACATCGACCTCGCGATCGCGGCGGTCCCGGCCGAGGCCATCGACGCGGTGCTCGACGACTGCCTCGCCAAGGGCGTCAAGGCGTTGCTCGTCGTGTCGTCCGGCTTCGGTGAGACCGGCCCGGAGGGCCGGACCGCGGAACGCCGCCTCGCCCACGCGGCCCGGGCGCACGGCATGCGGCTGATCGGGCCGAACGCGCTCGGCGTCGCCAACAACGATCCGGAAATCCGTCTCAACGCCACCCTCGCGCCCGTGCTGCCCGCGGCCGGCAACGTCGGCTTCTTCTGCCAGTCCGGCGCGCTGGGCATCGCGATCCTCGACGAGGCGGCCAAGACCGGCGTCGGCCTGTCCTCGTTCGTCTCTGCCGGCAACCGCGCCGACCTGTCGGGCAACGACCTGCTGCAGTACTGGGACACCGACCCGGCCACAGAGGTGGTGCTGCTGTATCTCGAGAGCTTCGGCAATCCGCGCAAGTTCTCGCGCATCGCGCGGCGCGTGGCCCGCAGCAAGCCGATCGTCGCCGTCAAGAGCGGCCGCCACGCCGTGCCCCCGGTCCTTGCGGCCCGCACAGGGGAGATGGACGACACCATCGTGCGGGACCTGTTCGAGCAGGCCGGCGTCGTGCAGGTGGGTTCGATCTCGCAGTTGTTCGACTCCGCCCTGTTGTTCGGCTACCAGCCGCTGCCGGCCGGACCCCGCGTCGCGGTGGTGGGCAACTCCACGGCCCTCGGCGTGCTCGCCGTCGACGCCGCCCGCAGCGAGGGCCTGCACGTCGGCGAACCCGTCGATCTGGGGGCGGCGGCCTCGCCGGAACAGTTCGCGGCGGCCGTCGCCCACGCGCTCGAGGCGGCCGATGTCGACGCGGTGATCGCGGTGTTCGTGCCCCCGGTCGCCGTGACGGTCGAGCCGTACGCGCAGGCCCTGCGCGACGCCGTCGCCGGCACCGACAAGCCGGTGCTGACGACGTTCCTCGCCACCGAAGGCCTGCCCGACGTGCTCGCCGTGCGCGGACCGGACGGCCACCCCACCCGGGGTTCGGTGCCGTCGTATCCGGGGCCCGAGCGGGCGGCGCTCGCGCTGGCCCGGGCGTGGCGGTACGCCAAGTGGCGCAGCCGCCCGGCCTCCCAGGTCGTCCGTCCGGCGGGCATCGAAGCCGACAAGGCCCGCACCCTGGTCGAAGGGTGGCTGGCGACGTCGCCGGACGGGCGCTGGCTCTCGGACACCGAGGCGGCGCTCCTGCTCGCGTGCTACGGCGTGCACATCGCCGAGTTCCGGGCGGTGACCACGGCCGACGAGGCCGTTGCCGCCGCGGAGGAGATCGGGTTCCCCGTCGCGGTGAAGGCGACCGGCGCCCACTGGCGGCACCGGCCGGACCTGAGCGGGGTACGGCTGGATCTGCTCGGGCCCGAGGCGGTGCGGATCGCGTACCGTGACCTCTCCGCGGTCTCCGGGGAGCCGTTGCTGCACGTGCAGAAGATGGCCACCAAGGGCATCGGTTGCGTCGTGCAGGTGCAGGACGACCCGTCGTTCGGGTCGCTGATCTCGTTCGGTCTCGCCGGGGTCATCTCCGACCTGCTCGGCGACCGCGCCTTCCGGGTCCTGCCGGTCACCGAGGACGAGGCGGTCGAGCTGATAGACGCACCCAAGGCGGCGCCGCTGCTGTCCGGCTACCGCAACACCGAGCCGGTCAGCAAGGCCGCGCTCGTCGACCTGGTCCAGCGCATCTCCGCTCTCGCAGACGATCTGCCGGAGGTGCGGGAGATCGCGTGCGAACCGGTCCTCGCGTCTCCCACGGGCGCGGAGATCACCGACGCGCACCTGCGGATCGGCCCCGAACCGCACCCCCTCGACCTCGGCCCCCGCCGGCTGCGCTGACGGCCGCAGCGACCGCGGCGGTCCGCGGACGCGAAGATCCCCGAGAACCCAGCCCGGTTCTCGGGGATCGTCCGGCCGACTGCCCGGTCAGCTGGCGTAGGCGCGGAGGCGTTCGGCGCGGTCGCCCTGGCGGAGCTTGCCCATCACTTCCCGCTCGATCTGGCGGACCCGCTCACGGGAGAGGCCGAACAGCTTGCCGATCTGGTCGAGGGTGCGGGGCTGGCCGTCGTCGAGGCCGTAGCGCAGCCGGATCACCTGCTGCTCGCGCTCGTCCAGGGTGGCCAGGACGCTGCGCACGTCGCTGTGCAGCAGCCCGGCGATCACCGCGTTCTCCGCGGACGTCGCCTCGGCATCCTCGATGAAGTCGCCGAGCGGGGCCTCCTCGTCGTTGCCGACCGGCATGTCCAGGCTCACCGGGTCGCGGCTGTGGTCCAGCAGGTCGCCGATCTTTTCGACCGGGATTCCGGACTCCGCGGACAGTTCGTCGTCGGTCGCCTCCCGGCCGAGCTGCTGGTGCAGTTCCCGCTTGATCCGGGCCAGCTTGTTGACCTGCTCGACGAGGTGGACGGGGAGCCGGATCGTGCGGCTCTGGTCGGCCATGCCGCGGGTGATGGCCTGCCGGATCCACCAGGTGGCGTAGGTCGAGAACTTGAAGCCCTTGGCGTAGTCGAACTTCTCCATGGCGCGGATCAGGCCCAGGTTGCCCTCCTGGATCAGGTCCAGCAGGGGCATGCCGCGGCCGGTGTAGCGCTTGGCCAGGGACACGACCAGACGCAGGTTCGCCTCGAGCAGGTGACTGCGGGCGGCCTGACCGTCACGCACGACGAACGCCAGGTCGCGCTTCTTCGCGGCGGTGAGCCGCTTCTTGGTCTCCAGCAGATGCTGGGCGTACAGGCCGGCCTCGATCCGCTTGGCCAGCTCCACCTCGTCCGCAGCGCTCAGCAGGGCCGTGCGGCCGATCCCGTTCAGATAGACGCGGACCAGGTCCGCGGCCGGGCTCTGGCTGTCGAGGTCGGAATCGACGCGGGCGGTGGTATCGGGGCGTGCCATGACGTGCCTCCTCATCGGTGGTGTCTCGATGCGTTCAACGCGTAGGACCCCTGGGAAAGTTCCCGGGGTTCCTCCGCCGGAACCGCCCTGACCTGCGCATATGGCGAACAGGTCCTGAGAAGTTGCTGAGAACACACCACCGGGGGAACCGGCGGGTAACTTTCCGGGCCGCCCTAGCGGACGGGTTCGACGAGTCCGTGCCGGACGAGGGCCTGCACCAGGGGGGCCGCCCGCCCGGCCAGCACCTGCTCGTCCTCGTCGTGCGCGGCGGCGAGCAGCGCCACCAGCTCCGACAGCGGCAGGCCGTCGGCCCGCATCCCCGCCAGCAGGGCCGCCGCGGGGTCGTCCACCTCGTGCTGCCAGTTCGGGCCGCCGCCGCGGTGCACGCGCGTCACCACCTGCCGCCAGCCGTCCTCGCCCGGCAGGTACACGCGCTCCAGGGCGGTGTCGGGCCGGACGACGAACCGCGCCTTGAGGACATCGTGGTCGCGCAACCACGCCAGCCGCTCGAAGTAGCCGACGGCCTCCGCCCCGAGCGGGTCGGTGAAGCCGTGCCGCAGGTCCTCGGCGAGCACGTCGCTGGGCGCGTCGGTGCGCCGCAGGTAGACGAACCCGAAGCCGATGCCCTCGACCCGGTGCCGCTCGAAGTGGTCGAGCCAGGCCTCGGCGCGCGCCGCCACCGCCGGATCCCGCGGGTCGGCGTCGCCGTCACGCAGCCACGTCCCCACGTAGAGGGCCGGGTCGGCGACGTCGCGCTGCACGATCCACGCATCGACCCCGTGGGCGGGCAGCCAGGAGGCGATCCGGCGTCGCCAGTCCTCGTCCTCGACGTGCACCCACGAGGCCAGCATCGCCGCGGTCCCACCCGGGTTCAGGTGCTCGGCGGCGCGGGAGACCATCAGTTCGCTCGCGCCGTCGAGGTCCAGGCCCGAGTCCCGGTAGGTGTGCTCGACCCGCCCGGTACTCACCACGAACGGCGGGTTCGCGATGATCCGGTCGAAGCGGCGGCCGGCCACCGGCTCGAACCACGATCCCTCGAGCAGTTCGACCTCGACCTCGTTGAGCGCGGCCGTGGCGGCGGCCAGGTCCAGTGCCCGCGGGTTGACGTCGGTGGCGGTGACGGTGCCGGCGAAGTCGGTGGCGCGCACTGCCTGTACGCCGCAGCCGGTGCCCAGGTCCAGCACCGAGCCGACCGGGTCGGTGGGCATGGCCTGCAGCAGCGACAGCGAGGCGTGCCCGACCCCGAGCACGTGGTCCTCGCGGGTGGGCCGGGGGCGCATCGCCCCGTCGAGGTCCGACAGCATCCAGCGGGTGCCGGTGCCGGCGTCGAGCGGTCGCAGATCCAGCGCCGCGCGCACGCCGTCGCCGTCGCGTTCGAGCAGCCCGGCCGCGATCGCCGTCGCCACGTCGACCGGGGCGAGCGCCGCGGCCACCTCCGCGGCAGGCAGCGTGTCGCACACCAGGAACAGGCGCACGAGGGTGCCGAGATCACCTCCGCCCGCCGCGGCCCGCCGCACCGGCACGGGCTCGCCCCGGCCGAGCGCGGCGTGCGCGTCGGGGCCGAGCAGCTCGAGCAGCGTGTCGGTGTCGAACCGGGCGCGCGTCAGCGCCGTGCGCAGCGGGGGACAGATCGAAAGCAGCAGGTCGCGGTCCACCCCCGCATTCTGGCAGCACCCCGAGGCCGCGTCGCCGGGGACCGGGGAACCGGGTCAGCCCTCGATGATGCGAGGCTGCGGGCCTTCCAGGGCGGTGGTCCCGTCCCCGCGGCCGTCCCAGCGGCTGGGCTCGTCCTTCGACCGCGGTGGCCGATCGTTGGCGATGAGCACCGCCACCCACGGTAGCGGGACGGACAGGGCGAGGATGCCCACCGAGAGCCAGGGGTTGGCGAACGCCGCGTACGCGAGGGCGGCGAGGATCATGGCGGGGATGCGGAAGGACATGAGCGTGAGGTACTTGCGGACCCGCGCACGGTGCTGCTCCTCCAGCGACAACGCCGCCTCGGTGATCAGAACCGGTTTCTCGGGTGACCCGTCGTCGTAGTCCCCATTGAAACCCGGAGTTCTCGACATCCTTCTACTGTCCCACTCGCGCGCGCGGAATGCACATGCGCATCCGCACCGAGGGTGCGGCATCATGTAACGGTGAGCACCGACATCAAGGAACGGCCGGATACCACCACCGACGAAACCACCGACGACGACACTCCCAAGTTCTTCCACTACGTCAAGAAGGACAAGATCGCCGAGAGCGCGGTCATGGGCACCCACGTCGTCGCGCTGTGCGGCGAGGTCTTCCCGGTGACGCGCTCCCCGAAGCCGGGGTCACCGGTGTGCCCGGAGTGCAAGAAGGTCTACGAGGGCCTGCGCAAGGGCGATTGACCGACCGTCTCGTCCGGAGCCGCCGGGGCGTGTTCGCCGGCGGCCTCCTCCGCCGTGCGCGGGTGCGGCGCGTCCACGGGGCACGACTCCGGTTCCCGCTGGTCCGGCCGCATGATGTCCGGTAGCCGGATCGGGATCGGCGCCGTCCCGAGCCGCCGGGTCAGGCCGGTCACCGCGGCCGCCGCCGGTGAGGGCGCCGCGGCGGCCCGTTCGGCCAGCCACCGGCGCATCTGCTCGATGCGGGTCTCGCGGGCAGGCCAGAACTCCTGCACGGTCGCGTTGAACTCGGCACCCAGCACGACGGCGAAGCCGAGGAAGAAGGTGAACAGCAGGAACGCGATCGGGGTGGCGAGCGCGCCGTAGGTGTAGCCGGTCCCGGAGACCCACCGCAGATACCAGCGCAGTCCCGCGCTCGACGCCATGAAGAACGTGCCCGCGAGGATCGCGCCGCCCAGCAGCCGATGCCACGGCAGCGATCTCGGCAGCGCCACCTTGTACAGCGTCGTCAGGCCCACGAGCAGCAGCAGTCCCACGCCGGGGTAGTAGAACGTGTCCAGCAGCCGGGTGCCGAGGTCGTACCACGCCGCCGGCAGCGCGCGTCCGATCATGGTCGGCCCGAGCGCGACGAGTGGCAGCGTGAACACCGCCAGCACGAGGAACACCACGTACAGCAGCAGCGCGAAGAACCGCTGCCAGACGGGATGCCGGTGATCGTGCTGGTCGTGTGCCTCGTCGATCGAGTCCACGAACGTCGAGATCGCCGACGAACCCGCCCACAGCGACAGCAGGAACCCGAGGGACATCACGTCGGCGCGTCCCCGCAGCAGCACGTCCTGCACCGTGGGCCCGATGATGTCGTCGACGACGCTCTCGCTGAACATCGTGCGGCTGAACGTGACGATCTTGGACTGGATGATCTCCACCGTGTCCGGCCCGAACCACCCGGCCACGTATCCGAGACTGCCCAGCAGGCCCAGCAGCAGCGGGGGCAACGACAGCGTCTGCCAGAAGGCGGCCGCTGCGGCCTTGCTGAAGATGGAGTCGTCCCACGCCTTGGTCGCCGTGCGGGCGATCACCTGCAGGCCGCGATGCACCGGCCGCCGTCGCGGGCTCGATGCGGCGGTGGATCCGGCCGGTGGGGATATGTCGCTCATGGGTACTTCCAGCATTCCTGACGACACGCCGCGGTGCGCGGCGGCGGGCCGACGGGACCGCGAATTCTGTCATGATCGTCTCCTGTCGCCCGCGTCACGGACGGCGGTTCGGATGCGGGCCGGGCCCGCGGGCCGGGATAGGCTGCTCGACGGCCGTCGCCCGCCCGGCAACCGCACGGCGGTGCCCGTTCGCCGCCCGGCGACGTCGCCGCAGAGCGAAACCACCTGCACGACCGGAGAAGGAGCACGAGTAGCCGGTGAGCACCGAGACCCTCGGAACAGCGTCCTCCGCCCCCGCCGGACAGCTGCGCGCCTGGCAGCGCCGGGCCCTCACGAAGTACCTCGCGACGGGTCCGCGGGACTTCCTCGCCGTCGCGACCCCGGGCGCCGGTAAGACCACGTTCGCGCTGCGCGTCGCGAGCGAGCTGCTGCGCGACCGCACCGTCGATCAGGTGACGGTCGTCGCCCCGACCGAGCACCTCAAACACCAGTGGGCCGCCTCGGCCGCCCGCTCCGGCATCGCGCTGGACTCGAACTTCACCAACTCCACGGGCCAGACGTCGAGCGACTTCCACGGCGTCGTGGTGACCTATGCGCAGGTCGCCTCGCATCCGTTCAAGCACCGGGTCCGCACCGAGGCGCGCCGCACCCTGGTGATCCTCGACGAGATCCACCACGGCGGCGACGCCAAGAGCTGGGGCGAGGGCATCCGGGAGGCGTTCGGCGACGCCACCCGCCGCCTCGCCCTGACCGGTACGCCGTTCCGCAGCGACGACAGCGCCATTCCGTTCGTGGTGTACGAACCGAACGCCGACGGTCTCATGCAGTCCAGGGCCGACCACGCGTACGGCTACGCCGACGCACTCGCCGACGGTGTCGTGCGCCCGGTGGTGTTCCTCGCCTACTCCGGTGAAGCCCGGTGGCGCAACAGCGCGGGGGAGGAGTACTCGGCGCGGCTCGGCGAGCCGCTCAGCGCCGAGCAGACCGCCCGGGCGTGGCGGACCGCGCTCGATCCCGCCGGCGACTGGATCCCGGCCGTCCTCACCGCCGCCAACACGCGGCTCGAGCAGTTGCGCCAGGGCGGGATGCCCGACGCGGGCGGACTGGTCATCGCCAGCGACCAGACGGTGGCCCGCGCGTACGCCAGGATCCTCGAGCAGCTCACCGGCGAGGCGCCCGCACTCGTCCTGTCCGACGACCCGACCGCCTCCGGGCGCATCTCGGAGTTCGATGCGAGCACCCAACGCTGGATGGTGGCGGTGCGAATGGTGTCCGAAGGCGTCGACGTGCCGCGGCTCGCGGTGGGCGTGTACGCCACCAGCGCATCGACGCCGCTGTTCTTCGCCCAGGCCATCGGCCGGTTCGTGCGATCGCGCCGCAAGGGCGAGACCGCGAGCGTGTTCCTGCCGTCGGTGCCGGTGCTGCTCGATCTCGCCAGCCAGCTCGAGGCCCAACGGGACCACGTGCTCGGCAAGCCCCACCGCGAGAAGGAGGGCTTCGACGACGACCTGCTCGCCGACGCCAACCGGCGCAAGGACGAACCCGGTGAGGAGGAGAAGGCGTTCACCGCGCTCGGCGCCGACGCCGAGCTCGACCAGGTGATCTACGACGGCTCCTCGTTCGGCACGGCGACGTTCGCCGGCAGCGAGGAGGAAGCCGACTACCTGGGGCTTCCCGGGCTGCTCGATGCCGAACAGATGCGGGCGCTGCTGCGCCGCCGTCAGCAGGAACAGCTGGACAAGCCGACCTCCCCGCCCGCCCCCGTCCCGCCGCCGCAGGTGGCCGAGCGGGTGGCGACCGCCGACTCGCTGGCCCGGCTGCGCAAGGAACTGAACTCGCTCGTGGCCATGCACCACCACCGCACCGGCAAGCCGCACGGGGTCATCCACGGGGAGCTGCGGCGGCAGTGCGGCGGCCCGCCGACCGCGATCGCCACGGCCGAGCAGCTCGGCGACCGCATTGCCCTGCTGCGTCAGTGGTGAGCCGGCCGACGGCACACTCCCGGAACGGCGAAACGGGCGACCACTCGCGGTGGTCGCCCGTTTCGGCTCGGGTCTCGGAGTCGCTCGGCTCCGGAACGGTGGATCAGACGGCGGCTTCGGCGTCGGACTCGGTCACGATCGTGGCGCCGAGTTCACGCAGCCGGTCGGTGTGCTCCTTGGCGTGGTGGCCACAGAAGAGCAGCTCGCCACCGGTGGCAAGGACGGCACGGACGCGAGCGGCTGCACTGCACCGATCGCAGCGGTCTGCGGCGGTCAACTTCGGGCTGGTCAACGTTCCGGGCATGACTCCTCCAAACTGGCCACCACTGTCGTCGGTTGCCTGGGGTCTGGTCCGCCGCACCGGGCCGGCGCGGTGGATCTACTGTGTCAGACGATTCCCGTTCATGCGTTGTTCCAATCCTCCGGAAATCGTGTCGCGTTTCACCCCGGAACCGGCCGAATGCCGACGACGTGCGGTTTCAGGGCCGCGGGTGTTCGCTCACAGCGCAGAGCCCCCGGCGCCGTCGCGGGCCCGGAACGGCCGTCGAGAGGGGTCGCGGTGACGGATCGGCTGGTACACATCTGCGCGCGGGCCGACTGGGAGCGGGCGCAGCGCAGCGGGGCGTTGACCCCCGAGTCGCTCGCCGCGCAGGGGTTCGTGCACCTGTCGACCCCGGAACAGGTGCACCTGCCGGCGAACCGGTTGTTCGCCGGCCGCACGGACCTGGTGCTGTTGCACATCGACCCGGCACGGCTCGCGGACGAGGTGCGGTCCGAGCCGGGCGTGCCGGGCGATCCGGCGGGGATGGTGTTCCCGCACCTCTACGGCCCCCTCCCCGTCGCCGCGGTCAGCGCAGTCGTCGACTACCTCCCCGACGAAAACGGACGGTTCGGACATCTCTGACGGTGCGCCGTCACCCGTCTCCGCAGTGAGCCCTACTCTGGCGGCATGAACGTCGAAGTGACGCCGCTTCCCGGGATCGGTGTGCGCAAGGACTTCGAGCTGGCGTCGGGTCGTCGGATCGGGGTCATCACGCATCGGGACGGCCATTCGGACCTGATCATCTCGAAGGCGGACGATCCCGACGCCTGCGCCGCCTCCCTGCCGCTGACCGTCGAGGAGGCGGCCACACTGAGCAACCTGCTCGGCGCGCCCCAACTCGTCGCCCAGCTCCAGGAGGACCACCGGGAGCTGCCCGGGATCATCACCCGGCAGCTGCACATCCACGACGGCTCCCGCTTCGACGGGGCGGTGCTCGGGGATACGGCGATGCGTACCCGCACGGGCGTGTCCGTCGTCGCGGTGATGCGCGCGGGGCAGGTGACGCCGTCGCCGGGACCGGACTTCGTGCTCACCGGGGGAGACATCCTCGTCGCCGTCGGCACCGCCGACGGGCTGGACGCCGCGGCCAGGATCCTGCGCAACGGCTGACGGATGAACTCGACCACGCTCGCCCTGATCGAACTGGGGGCGGTGTTCTTCGCCCTGGGGGTGCTCGGACGGCTCGCCGCGCGATTCGCCATGTCGCCGATCCCGTTCTACCTCCTCGGCGGTCTGGCGTTCGGCACCGGCGGGTTCGTCCAGCTCGGCGACATCAGCGAGTTCAGTCACGTCGCCAGTGAGATCGGTGTGGTCCTGCTCCTGCTGCTTCTCGGGCTGGAGTACACGGCCTCCGAGCTCATGACCGGGCTCAAACGGTCCCGCGCAGCGGGGCTGCTCGATCTCGTGCTCAACGCCGCACCGGGGGCGGCGATCGCGCTGCTGCTCGGTTGGGGCGCGACGGGGGCGTTCGTCCTCGGGGGCATCACCTACATCTCGTCCTCGGGCATCATCGCCAAGACGCTGACCGACCTCGGCCGTCTGGGTAACCGGGAGACTCCCGTGGTGCTGTCGATCCTCGTCTTCGAGGACCTCGCGATGGCGGTGTACCTGCCGATCCTGACCGCGGTGCTCGCCGGGGTCAGCCTGATCGGTGGACTCGAGGCCGTCGCGATCGCCCTGGGCCTGGTCACGATCGTGCTCGTGCTGGTGCTGCGGTACGGGCGTTACGTCTCCGCGGTGCTCGACAGCCCCGACAGCGAGACGCTGCTGCTCAAGCTGCTCGGGGCCGCGCTCCTCGTCGCGGGCGTCAGCTCGGCGATGCAGGTGTCGGCGGCGGTCGGTGCATTCCTGCTCGGCATCGCGATCTCCGGCTCGACCGCACACAACGCGGCTCGTGTCCTCGAGCCCCTGCGGGACCTGTTCGCGGCGATCTTCTTCGTGTTCTTCGGCCTCAACACCGACCCGACCGCCATCCCCCCCGTGCTGGGATGGGCGGTGCTGCTCGCCGGCGTCACGGCTCTGACGAAGATCGCCACCGGCTGGTGGGCGGCCCGCCGGCACGGCATCGGCACCATGGGCCGGGCCCGCGCGGGCGCCGCGCTCATCGCCCGCGGCGAGTTCTCCATCGTCATCGCCGGACTGGCCGTCACCTCCGGTCAGGTGGACGCCGAGCTCGCCGCCCTCGCCTCGGCGTACGTGCTGATCACGGCGGTGCTCGGACCCGTCGCGGCACGGATCGTCGAGCCCGTCACCCGCACCGTGGTGCCCCGGCTACGCGAACGGCCGCCGGCTGCGGAGCCGACGGCCGATCGCCGTGAAGCGGAAGAGTTCTAGACGTCGATCCTCAGTCGAGGTAGTCGCGCAGCACCTGCGACCGCGACGGGTGCCGCAGCTTCGACATGGTCTTCGACTCGATCTGCCGGATCCGTTCGCGGGTGACCCCGTAGACCTGCCCGATCTCGTCGAGGGTCCGGGGCTGACCGTCGGTCAGGCCGAACCGCAGCCGGACGACGCCGGCCTCGCGCTCGGACAGGGTCTCGAGCACCGACTGCAGCTGGTCCTGCAGCAGCGTGAACGACACCGCGTCGACGGCGACCACGGCCTCGCTGTCCTCGATGAAGTCGCCGAGCTGGCTGTCGCCCTCGTCGCCGATGGTCTGGTCGAGGGAGATCGGCTCACGCGCGTACTGCTGGATCTCCAGCACCTTCTCCGGCGTGATGTCCATCTCCTTGGCCAGTTCCTCCGGGGTGGGCTCGCGCCCGAGGTCCTGGAGCAGCTCACGCTGGATGCGGCCGAGCTTGTTGATCACCTCGACCATGTGCACCGGGATGCGGATGGTGCGGGCCTGATCGGCCATCGCGCGGGTGATGGCCTGGCGGATCCACCACGTGGCATACGTGGAGAACTTGTAACCCTTCGTGTAGTCGAACTTCTCCACCGCACGGATCAGACCGAGGTTGCCCTCCTGGATCAGATCCAGGAATGCCATGCCACGGCCGGTGTAGCGCTTGGCGAGCGAGACGACGAGACGCAGGTTGGCCTCGAGCAGGTGGTTCTTGGCGCGGTTACCGTCGCGGCAGATCCAGTTCAGGTCGCGGCGCTGCGCGACCGGCAGCTTCTCGCCCTTGTCGGCGTACTCCTGCAGCCGGAATGTGGCGTACAGGCCGGCTTCGATGCGCTTGGCGAGCTCGACCTCCTCCTCGGCGTTGAGCAGCGCGACCTTGCCGATCTGCTTGAGGTAGGCGCGCACCGAGTCGGCGGAGGCGGTCAGCTCGGCGTCCTTGCGGGCCTGCCGCAGCGCCTCCGACTCCTCCTCGTCCCAGACGAAGTCGCCCGACGCCTTGTCCTTGTCGCTGGGCTCGTCGTCGGCTTCCGCCGCTTCCACGACCACGTCCTCGGCGCCCTCGAGGTCGGCCGGGGCGACGTCGAGATCCTCGAGCTCGGCTTCCTCGCCCTCGAACTCGTCGCCGGCAGGCTTGCTCGCCTTCTTGGCGGCGGCCTTCTTCGCGGCCGCCTTCTTCGCCGGGGCCTTCTTGGCCGCGGCCTTCTTCGCCGGGGCCTTCTTGGCCGCGGCCTTCTTCGCCGGCCGCTTCGTGGCGGGTGCGGTACCGGTCGTGGTATCCGCGGCGTCCGCGGAGGCTGCCGATTCGTTCGGGGAATCAGCCGTGTGGATTTCGGTGGCTGCCACGTACGCCCTTTCGTGACGAGGTAGTGCGGCGTCGCGCCAGAGTGGTTCCGGCGGAGAGGTCTGTCGGGATCAGGCCGGTTCGCAGCCGGCTGTGCACCATTGTAACGATCGCCGCCACGCGCGATGTGCAGGACTCAGGGGAGTACACCTGTTTTCGCAGCATAGGCGGCCCCGATGATGCCGGCCGCGTTGCGCAACGCGGCCGGAACGACGGGTGTGCGGTTGGTCAGCAACGGGATCCACTTCTCGTGCTTGCGGCTGATCCCGCCACCGGCGATGAACAGGTCGGGCCACAACAGGGCCTCGAACCGCGACAGCACCAGCGAGACCTCCTTCGCCCACCGCTTGTACGTCCACTCGTTGTTCTCCTTGACCGACGACGCCGCGCGGTGCTCGGCCTCCATCCCGTCGACCTCCATGTGCCCGAACTCGGTGTTCGGCAGCAGGTCGCCGTTGTGCAGCACCGCCGAGCCGATCCCGGTCCCGAACGTGAGCAGGATGACCACCCCGGACGCGTCCTTGGCCGCACCGAAGCGGTCCTCGGCGAGGCCGGCGGCGTCCGCGTCGTTCAGGACACTCACCGGGCGGTTGCCCAGAACCGACGAGAACAACGTCCGGGCGTCAGTGCCGATCCACGCCGGATCGATGTTCGCGGCCGTGCGCGCCACGCCGCCCGTCACCACGCTCGGTAGGGTGACCCCCACCGGTCCCGTCCACTGCGCCTGGTCCACGATCCGGGCGATCGTGTCGGCGACGGCCTGCGGGGTGGACGGCTGCGGGGTCAGGATCTTGATGCGCTCGCCCACCAACCGACCTGTGGACAGATCGACGACGCCGCCCTTGATGCCGCTGCCGCCGACGTCGACACCGAATCCGAGAAGGTCCGGGTCCGGCGTGGCCGGGTGCATCGTCTGCGTCATCTCGCGCTCCCTCTCGTCACCGGAACAGTCACCGCGGGCGACCGCTGTCGTGACGTCACCCTAATGCGAACGCGGCCGCCGCGCGGGTGGTGCCGTGCCGCACAGTGTGTTCGGATACTCGGGTGCCCGACACCCCGGACTCCCGCCCTTCTACCCTGTCCCCCGACGTCACCACGGACCCGGCCCTGCTGCGCGAGATCGCCGTGTCCGTCGCGGCCGAGGCCGCCGGTCACGTGCGCGCCCGGCGGCCCGACCTGTTCCCACCCGCCGACACCGGTACCGACCGCGTCGGCGCGGTGCGGACGAAGAGCACCGACACCGACCCCGTGACAGTGGCGGACACCGAGACCGAGGACCTGATCCGGCGGCTGCTGACCCGATTGCGGCCGGGCGACGCGATCCTCGGGGAGGAGGGCGGCGCCGACACCGGGTCGACCGGCGTCCGCTGGGTCGTCGACCCCATCGACGGCACGGTGAACTTCGTCTACGGCATCCCGGCGTACGCGGTGTCGGTGGCGGCCCAGGTAGGGGGGCGGTCCGTGGCGGGAGCGGTGGTCGACGTCGCCGCCGGGGACGTGTACTCGGCCGCGCGCGGGTGCGGAGCCACCAGCACCGACGTCGGCGGAGCGGTGACGCGTCTGCGCTGCAACCCGGTCGACGACGTCGCCCTCGCCCTCGTCGCGACGGGCTTCTCCTACGCGCCGCACCGTCGCGAACGGCAGGGCGCGCTGGTGGCCGAGTTGCTGCCGAAGGTGCGGGACATCCGCCGCATCGGTGCGGCCGCCCTGGATCTGTGCATGGTGGCGTCGGGCCGCGTCGACGCCCACTACGAACACGGCCTGCAACCGTGGGACTGGGCCGCCGGCGCGCTGATCGCCGCGGAGGCGGGCGCGTGGGTGCAACTCCCGGCCGGAGCCGGCGACGCCGGCGAGATCACCGTCGCCGCCGCGCCCGGCATCGCGACACAGCTCACGGACCTGCTCGGCGCGCTCGGCGCCGACGCGCCGATCCCGGCCTGACGGATCCGCGGCTCAGCAGCGGGCGTCGCGGGCCGCGGCCAGCAGGTCGATGTCGAGCGGCGCGGCGGCCGCGCCCACCGGCGCCTCCCGCAGCGACTGCAGCACCTCCTCGGCGTCGGCGTTGGGCGCGATCTCCTTGGAATAGGTGCCCAGGGCCAGGTCGATTGTGTCGTCGGCGCGGTCGTCGCGGACGAGTTCGGCGCACGGCGCGACCAGCCACACCGTGCTCGCCGCCGCGGTCCCGGCCGCCCCGAACCTGATCTGGCCGTGACACTGCATGTTCTGGTCGATGTAGACCGGGTCGTTGCCGGCCTGCACATCCGGTGCGCTCGCGAATCCGTATTCGGCCAGCTGGGTTGCCACATGGGTGGCCTGGCCACGTTCGCCGTTGGCGTTGAACACCCGCACCCGCGTCGCCGCCAGGGGGGCGGGCTCCACGTCGAGCAGGACGGAACGGTCGACCACCTCGCCGAGGGGGGCCGGCTGGGGTCCGCCGGGCTCCGACGGGACGGTCGGCGGGGCGTTGCACGCCACGGTCCGGGACACCGGGTCCGAGCCGGCGAACACCGATGTCCACACCACGATCCCGATCGTCGCCAGGACCGCGAACAGGGCCGCGGCGGGCACGACGCGACGCCGTGGGAACGGCCGGCCGCGTTCGTCCCGCGCGCGGCCTTCGGTGATCAGGGAAACCACGGCGCCCTGCCTCTCGCATCTCCAAGGGTTGTGTGCGACCACTGTAGAGGGCATCCCGGTGGGGTCCGCGAAGGTGGGCGACCGGTGGAATGTCTCGAGTTGCTGTGGTGTTGGTGACAATTGACCGACAATTCCCCGGACCGGGTGTATCGGTTACGGCTTCCGTGGGTACTTCCGCTATTGTTCGGCGGCCCAGGTCGTCGAAAGAGGCGACGGCGAGGCTTTCGACAGCGGAAGGCCCGGGTCGTGTCCGGGACCCGGATACGGCCGGTGGGAACTTCCGGAGACGGTCGGGCGTTGCCCGGGCCGAAGGACATGAACAGTGTCCTTCGGCAGGGCACCTGCACGAGGACTAGAGGTAGAGGAAATGGCGACTGACTACGACGCACCGAGGCGAACCGAAACCGATGATGTGTCGGAGGATTCACTCGAAGAACTGAAGGCGCGACGCAACGAGGCGCAGTCCGCCGTCGTGGACGTCGACGAGTCGGACACCGCGGAGTCCTTCGAGCTGCCCGGGGCGGATCTGTCCGGCGAGGAGCTGTCGGTGCGGGTGGTGCCGAAGCAGGCCGACGAGTTCACCTGCTCGAGCTGCTTCCTGGTGCACCACCGCAGCCGGCTCGCGAGCGACGAGAACGGAGTGATGATCTGCCGGGACTGCGCTGCCTGAGTCCCGGACCACGGCGCTGACCGGCCGCCCCCGGTTCAGCGTTCGGTCTTGTCGGCACACCCCAAGGCGGCCAGCAGCTCTGCCGGCCGCCTTGTGCTGATCAGCCAGTAGGGGGTGGGGTCGTCCGGGTCGTCCAGCACGACGAGCACCATCGTCCCGATCCACGGGCGGTGCTGGACGTACGCCGCCGGGTCGAGCTGACGCCCCAGGGCGGCGCTCTTCGCCGACGCCGGCACCACGACACCGCGGGAGATCACCTCGAGCGGCAGGTGCGCCCGGCCGACGATCAACTCCCCGCCCGTCACCTCCAGCCGCAGCCGGGACAGCCACACGAGCGCCCAGACAGGGAACGGCAACAGCAGCACGTACGGCAGCCAGGCGTACAGGCCGGGCGCCCCCATGTGCAGTTCCGCGGCCAGCAGCGCCGCGACGCCCAGGCCGAGGGGCCACCACCACAGCGGCACCCACATCCGTTCGGAATAGACCGGTGCGCCGGTCGTCTGCTGCGCATCCGCATCGGGTCGAGAGGTTCGAGACACGTCCATCAGAGTAGTCTCGGTGCACGTGACCGATCTTCCAGCCGTCCCCCTGCTCCGCCTGGACCCGGGGATTCCCCTGCCCGCGCGGGCACACGCCGGCGACGCCGGTGTGGACCTGTGCACCACGGTGGACGTGACCATCGAGCCCGGGCGGCGAGCGCTGGTGGGGACCGGCATCGCGGTGGCCCTGCCCGTCGGCACGGTGGGTCTGATCCATCCGCGCTCCGGTCTGGCCGCGAAGTACGGGCTCTCCGTGGTCAACACTCCCGGGACGGTGGATGCGGGCTACCGCGGGGAGATCAAGGTGTGCCTGATCAACCACGACCCCGACCGCGCGGTCGAACTGCGTCGTGGTGACCGCATCGCGCAACTGCTCGTGCAGAGGGTCGAACTCGTCGACTTCGTCGAGGTCGGCTCCCTCGACGACACCAGCCGCGGCGCCGGAGGATACGGGTCGAGCGGTGGGCACGCCGGTCTGGTGAAGGAAGGTTCCTGACATGTTCGGACGACGCCGGAAGAACCGGGACGTCGAGGCTCCGGGCCTCGCGGACGAGGGCGACTTCGACTCCGCCCCCGTGGACGACGAGGTGCAGGCGCCCGAGGGCGGTCCCTACGACATCGACGACATCGGCGAGGACGCGGTCGGTAGCCGGCTCGACCTCGGGTCGGTGCTCGTCCCGCTGCCGCCGGGCGGGCAGATCCAGGTGGAGATGGCACCGAACGGCCAACCGCAGGCCGTGCATCTGGTGACCCAGCACGGCCGGATCACCGTCTCCGCGTACGCGGCACCGAAGTCCCCGGGGCAGTGGCGGGAGGTGGCCGCCGAGCTGGCCGAGTCGCTGCGCCGCGACAATGCGACGGTGAGCATCGAAAGCGGACCGTGGGGCCGGGAGCTGCAGGGCAGTACCCCGAACGCGGACCTGCGCTTCCTCGGTGTCGACGGCTACCGGTGGATGATCCGCTGCGTCGTCGCCGGACCGGCAGGTTCGGTGACGGCCGACTCGCCGCTGGTGGAGACGGCCCGTGCCATCGTCGCCGAGACCGTCGTGCGGCGCGGCCAGGATCCGCATCCGGTGCGGACGCCGCTGCCGGTGGTGCTCCCGAAGGCCCTCGCGGAGCAGCTGGCCGCCGCGCAACAGCAGCAGGCGGCGGCCCAGCAGGCGGCGGCCCAGCAGGCGGCGGCCCAGCAGCCCCTGCCGCCGCAGCAGTCCGCGCAACAGCAGCAGCCCGCGCCGCCGCAGCAGCCCGCACCGCCCCGGCCGCGGCACGGCGAGTCGGGTTCGGCGATGCAGCAGCTCGGCTTCTGACGACGGTCCGGTCCGGCGGGGTCAGTCCCCGACGCGGCGCAGTGCCTCCAGACAGGTGGCTCCGAGCACGGAGGGATCGGCGCCGATCCCGGCGAGGGTGACGGTGCCCAGCGCGGCCCGCCTCAGGTGCGCACACCATTCCTGCGCGACCGCGAGGGGGTGGACCGGGTCGTCCACGGCGGCGGCGATGCCGACCGGCACCTCGACGGTCCGCAGCTCGTCCCGGTCCAGCGCCCGGTACCGGGACGCCTCGTCGAGCGCCGCCGGCAGGCCCGGCCACTGCGACCGCCAGGAGCGGGCCAGTTCGACCCCGAGCCAGGCGGGGCTGGACGCCACCATCGCCGCGGTGACCGCAGCCAGTCCGTGGGTGCGCAGCTCGCCGGCCGTCCAACGGGCGCTCGCCGCCGCCGGCGCGGCCTCCGGCGAGCCCGTCCACGCCGGCAGGGCTGCGAGCACGCCGACGGTGCGCGCCGGGTGCTCGGCCGCCCACCGCAGTGCGACGGCCGCCCCGAGCGACACCCCGCCCACCAGCACCGGACCGTCGGCGGCGGCGCGCTCGAGCGCATCGACGTAGCTGCCGACGACGCGCACCGGGTCCGGGTCGACCGCGACGGTGCGTACTCCGGCGGCGGCGAGCGGACCGCCGAACGCCCGCTCCACGAAGCGGGCGTCGGAGCCCGTCCCGGGCAGGACGACGGCGACGAAAGTGCTGGTCCCGGCGTGTTCGGGGGATGTGTTCGCGGAGCGCATGGTCCGATCCTGCCGGACCCGTCCGAGCAGGTGGGAACCGGAGTGGTTGCCCTGTGCGGATAGGTCTACAGTGGCCCTCAGGAAAGCCCCATGCGCGGCCCGCGATCCGTGCCGCGCCCTTCTCAGGAGCACGCTATGGCACCCGCCGCAGCCGGTTACTTCCGCCGACTCACCCGTCGGCTCACGGAAGATCTCGAGCAACTCGACGCCGAGGAGATCGCCGAAACCGCTCAGGCGACGGGTGCCCGCCGCGCCTGCGACTGTGCGCGCGGCGAAGAGGTGACCATGTTCGGTCGTCTCCGCAGTGTCGAGGCGTGCCCGAAGGCCGCCAGCGCCGCCGTCGAGGCGGAACTGTTCGACGGCACCGAGGCCGTCAAGCTCGTATGGATCGGACGTCGCCGCATTCCGGGCATCGAGCCGGGCAAGACCCTGCTGGTGCGCGGGCGCGTCGGCGAGCGTGACGGCTCGAAGGTCATCTACAACCCGTATTACGAACTGCGCGAGCGGGCCTGACCCGAGCGCCGGTGCCCCAGCGCCCGGCGCCGCCCCGCGCCCGCGTGACGCTGTGGCACCCTCGTAGGAGTGAGCGACAAGCAGCAGACGGTCCTGGAACAACTCGGTGGACTCAGCGGGTTGGTCTACTCGACCGTGCCCGTGCTGGTGTTCGTTCCGGTCAACAGCATCTGGGGCCTGACCGCCGCGATCTGGGCGGCCCTCGCCGTGGCCACCGTCATCCTCGTGTGGCGGCTCGTCCAGCGCACCCCCGTCCAGCCCGCGGTCTCGGGGCTGCTCGGCGTGGGCGTGTGTGCGTTCATCGCCTACCGCACCGGCGACGCCAAGGGCTACTTCCTCTTCGGCATCTACACCAGCCTGCTCTATGCCGCCGGTTTCGTCGTGTCCATCCTGGTGCGGCGGCCCCTGGTCGGCGTCATCTGGGGCATGCTCAACGGGCAGGGATCGTCCTGGCGGCGGCATCGCGTCGCCGTGCGCGCCTACGACATCGCGACCGCGGCGTGGGCGCTGGTGTTCGCGGCCCGCTACCTCGTGCAACACGAGCTGTACGACGCCGACCGGACCGGCTGGCTCGCCGTGGCCCGCATCGGTATGGGATGGCCGCTGACCGCGGTGGCGTTGCTCGTGACCTTGTGGGCGGTCCGCCGTGCCGATCGGCTCGTCGAGCCGGCGCCCGAGGCTGTCGACGAGCCCGTCGAGACCGGCCCGGGCCGGGCCGCCGAAGCCGGCCCCGACCAGGACGCGCGCTGACCTGCTAGAGGCCGATGGCCGCCCGCAGTTCCTGCTCCACCTCGGCCGCGGCGACGAACAGCAGCTCGTCGCCGCCTTCGAGCGGATCGTCGGGCTGCGGGACGATGACCCGGCCGCCGCGCAGGATCGTCACCAGGGCCGCGTCCCGGGGCAGTTGCAGCTTGCGCACCGGCTTGCCGGCCAGCACGGTGGTGTCCGGCAGCGTGATCTCGACCAGGTTCGCGCCCTTGCGCAGCGTCATCAGCCGCACCAGGTCGCCGACCGAGACGGCCTCCTCGACCAGCGACGCCAGCATGCGCGGCGTGGACACGGCGACGTCGACGCCCCAGGACTCGTCGAACAGCCATTCGTTGCGCGGATCGTTGACGCGGGCGACGACGCGGGCGACGCCGAACTCGGTGGTGGCGAGCAGGCTCAGCACCAGGTTGGCCTTGTCGTCGCCGGTGGCGGCGATCACCACGTCGTACTGCTCGAGCTGCGCGGCCTCGAGCAGGCTCAGCTCGCACGCGTCGGCGTGCACCCACTTGGCGTCGGGCACGGATTCGGGCTCGACGTGCTCGAGCTTGCGTTCGAGCAGCATCACTTCGTGGTTGTTGCGGATCAGTTCGCGCGCGATGGAGCGCCCGACGGCTCCCGCTCCCGCGATGGCCACCTTCATCGGCGTTCCTCTCGGTGATTCCGGGTCGTGTGTTGCGGCTGCGCCCGCGGGCGCAGCACGGTCAGTCGTCGGCCGCGGGGGGCTGTTCGGCGAGGGCGATCGCCTCGGCGACGGTGCCCGAGACAGCCGCGATGTAGACCTGGTCGTCCGCCTGCAGCACGGTCTTGCGGTCGGGTAGGACCCCGGTGCCGAATCGGATGATGAACGCGACCCTCGAGTGGGTCGCGGCCTCGAACTCGGTGACGTTGCGGCCGATCCAGTCCTCGTGCACCGACACCTCCGCGACGGCGACGGTGCCGGTCGGATCCCGCCACTTGGCGGTCTGGCTCTCATGGGTGAGGTTGTGCAGGAACCTGTCGGTCGTCCACGGCACCGTCGCGACGGTCGGGATCCCGAGTCGCTCGTACACCGCGGCGCGCTTGGCATCGTAGATGCGGGCGACGACGCGCTCGACGCCGAACGTCTCCCGGGCCACACGGGCGGAGATGATGTTCGAGTTGTCCCCGGAGGAGACGGCGGCGAACGCGTCGGCCCGCTCGATGCCGGACCGCACCAGCACGTCCCGGTCGAAGCCCATACCCACGATCGTGTGCCCGGGAAAGTCCGGACCCAGCCGCAGGAACGCGCTCGGGTCGCGGTCGATGACGGCCACCTCGTTGCCCAGTCGGACGAGCGCCGCAGCCAGGGAGGAACCCACCCGGCCACAGCCCATGACCACCACGTACACCGTTCGCTCCGTTCCGCTTCTTTCCGTGTCGCCGCGCGTCCCGGTCGCGACGCGCAGAACCGAACCGTACCGCCCGCGCAGGACCGGCGTGCGGTGCCGGCCGAACGGGCTCCCCGCAGAGGTGCATTTCGGACACGGCCACGGGTGCCCGGCGGGTGGCGGGTGGGACGGCTTAGGCTTTGCGAGTGTCCAAGCTCTCGACCGCCACGAAGCGGTTGTTGTTGGGTAGGCCGTTCCGCAGCGACACGCTCGGTCACACGTTGCTGCCCAAGCGAATCGCCCTGCCGGTGTTCGCATCCGACGCGTTGTCGTCGGTGGCGTACGCCCCGGAGGAGATCTTCCTCGTCCTGTCCGTCGCGGGTCTGTCGGCGTACGTGTTCACGCCGTGGATCGGCGTCGCGGTGGCGCTCGTCCTCGCCGTCGTCGTCGCCAGCTACCGGCAGAACGTGCACGCGTACCCCTCCGGCGGCGGCGACTACGAGGTTGCCACCGTGAACCTCGGTCCGACCGCGGGATTGACCGTCGGCAGCGCCCTGATGGTCGACTACGTGCTCACCGTCGCGGTGTCGATCTCCTCGGCCGCGGCGAACATCGGATCGGCGGTGCCGTTCGTGGCGCAGCACAAGGTGCTGTTCGCGATCTCCGCGATCGTCGTGCTGACCGCGGTCAACCTGCGTGGCCTGCGGGAAGCCGGCACCGCGTTCGCCGTCCCGACCTACGCCTTCATGATCGGCATGATCGTCATGCTGGGGTGGGGTCTGGTGCGCGTCTTCGTGTTCGGGGACGACGTCAAGGCCGAGTCGGCCGGGTTCGAGTTGGTCGCCGAGCAGTCGGATCTGGCCGGGATCGCGTTCGTGTTCCTGCTGGCCCGTGCGTTCTCGTCCGGGTGTGCCGCGCTGACCGGCGTCGAGGCGATCAGCAACGGGGTGCCTGCGTTCCGCAAGCCGAAGTCCCGCAACGCCGCCACGACCCTGCTCATGCTCGGCGGGATCGCGATCGTCCTGCTCCTCGGCATGATTCTGCTCGCGAACAAGCTGGGGGTGGTCATCGCCGAGCATCCCGAGACCCAGTTGCGCGGTGCCCCGGAGGGCTACCAGCAGAAGACGCTCGTGGCGCAGCTCGCGCATGCGGTCTTCGACGACTTCCCGCTCGGGTTCCTGCTGATCACCATCGTGACCGCGTTGATCCTGGTGCTGGCCGCCAACACGGCGTTCAACGGCTTCCCGGTCCTGGCCTCGGTGCTGGCGCAGGACCGCTACCTGCCCCGGCAGCTGCACACCCGGGGCGACCGGCTGGCGTTCAGCAACGGCATCCTGTTCCTGTCGGGCGTGGCGATCGTCTTCGTGTGGGCCTTCGACGCCGAGGTCACCAAGCTGATCCAGCTCTACATCGTCGGGGTGTTCGTCTCGTTCACCCTCAGTCAGACCGGCATGATCCGGCACTGGACGCGGCATCTGGCGTCCGAGACCGACCCCGAACAGCGGGCCCGCATGCGACGGTCGCGGATCGTCAACACGATCGGCCTGATCATGACCGCATCCGTCCTGGTGATCGTGCTGGTGACGAAGTTCGCGGCGGGCGCGTGGATCGCGATCGTGGCGATGGTCGCGATCTTCGGCGTGATGAAGGCCATCCACCGTCACTACGACAGCGTGGCCGAGGAACTGGAGAACACCGAATGGGACGGTGTGCTGCCCAGCCGCACCCATTCGATCGTGCTGGTGTCCAAGCTGCACATGCCGACCCTGCGGGCCCTGGCGTACGCACGGGCCACCCGGCCGGACACGCTCGAGGCGGTCACCGTCAACGTCGACGAGGCCGACACGCGGGTGCTGGTGCGCGAATGGGAACGCAGCGACATCACCGTTCCTCTCAAGGTCGTCGAGTCGCCGTACCGGGAGATCACCCGCCCCGTCCTCGAATACGTCCGGCGGGTGCGACGGGACTCGCCGCGCGACGTGGTGACCGTGTTCATCCCGGAGTACGTGGTGGGTCACTGGTGGGAGCAGATCCTGCACAACCAGAGCGCGCTGAGGCTGAAGAGCCGGCTGCTGTTCCAGCCCGGTGTCATGGTCACCAGCGTCCCGTGGCAGCTGAGCTCGTCGGCCCATGCCCGCGGCGAACGATTGGACTCCGCGCCGGGATCGGTGCGGCGGGGATTCGAGGAGGAGGAGCGGTGAGCATCGACTGGTCCGGCCATCGGCTCGAGGTGACGCTGGGCAACCCGGCGCACGGGGGGTTCTGCGTCGCCCGGCACGAGGGGCGGGTCGTGTTCGTTCGGCACGGTCTGCCCGGGGAGCGCGTCGTCGCGCTGGTCACGGAGGACCGTGGCGGCTCGTTCTGCCGCGCCGACGCCGTCCACATCCTCGAAGCGTCGCCGGACCGGGTGGAGCGGGTGTGTCCCATCGCCGGTCCCGGCGGATCGGGGTGCTGCGACCTGTCCCACGCGACGGTGCCGGCCCAGCGGGCATTCGGGGCTGCGGTGGTCGCGGAGCAGTTGCGCCGTCTCGGCGGCATCGAGCGCGAGGTGGTCGTCGAGGAGGTGCCGGGCGGGGCGGCGAACGGCACCCGCTGGCGCACCCGGGTGCGGCTGGCCGTCGACGCCGCCGGGCGAGCGGGGTATCGGCGTTACCGGAGCCACGAACTGGAGACCGACCTGGCGTGTCCGCAGATCGAGGCGCGCGCCTACGAGGGGCTGGCCGAGCGGGTGTGGCAGCCCGGTTCCGAGGTCCAGGTGGTCCTCGATGCGGACGGGACGCGGCACGTGGTCGAGATCGCACCGCCGCCGGTCTCCCGCACGGGACGTCGCAGCCCGGGCCGGCGGGGAGCGTCCGCTCGCCGTGCGGCGGCCGGTGCGCCGCGCGCCGAGAAGGTGATCGAGGGCTCGGGGCGGGCGGTGGAGCGGGTCGGCGGCCGGGACTGGCACCTGGCCGCGACCGGCTTCTGGCAGGCGCACCGCGGCGCGGCGCAGACCTATTCCGACACCGTGGGGGAGTGGGCCGCGGCGTCGCCGGGGGCGACGGCGTGGGACCTCTACGGCGGCGTCGGGGTGTTCGCGGCCGTCCTGGCCGATCAGGTCGGCGACGGCGGCCGGGTCGAGTCGGTGGAACTGTCGCGCCGGGCGGTGCAGGACGGCGCGGAGGCGCTCTCGGATCTCGGGCAGGTGCGGTTCCATGCGGGCCGGGTGGAACGGCTGCTGCCGGATCTCCCCGCCCCGCAGGTCGTGGTGCTGGACCCGCCTCGGGCCGGCGCCGGGCGTGAGGTGGTGACGGCCGTCGCGGCGGCCGGTCCGGAGCGCGTCGTGCATGTCGGATGCGATCCGGCGTCGTTCGGCCGGGATGTCGGCCTGTACCGGGAGCACGGGTTCGAGCTGGCCGAGCTGCGCGTCTACGCGGCGTTCCCGTCGACGCATCACGTGGAGTGCCTGGCGTTGTTCACCCGCTGAGCGGGCCGATCACGGATTCACGGTGTCCCGCGCGTCCTCCGCGGTTGCTTGTGGCATGCAACTAAATGTATAGTTGCGTGTCGCAAGCAAATAATTTCGATTCGGAGGTGTTCCGTGGCTGTCCAGCCCGACACCGCGCACGCGCTCGTCGACGCGATCTTCGTGTTCGGTCGCACGCTGCGCACGACCCTGGCCAACTCGACGGGTGACCCGTTGCCCAACGCGCTGACCGGCGTCCTGTTCGTCCTGTGGCGAATGGGGGAGTGCCGCCCCACCGAACTCGCCGCGGAGCTGTGTATGAGTCAGTCCGCGTTGAGCCGGCAGCTGGGGGAGCTCGTCGAACGGGGGATGGTGGACCGCCACCGTGACCCGGACGACAGGCGAGCCCACCGCGTCTGCGTGTCCGAGACCGGGCAGAAAGCCCTGCGCGAGATCCGCGACCGGCGCGCCTCCCGATTGCACGAGCTGCTCGGCGGCTGGGACCAGGCGCAAGCCGAATCCGCCCTCGATGCGCTCGCGCGCCTGAACCACACCCTTTCCGTACACGAACCCACCGGAAGGAACTGCCTGTGAGTGCCGCAGCTGTCAGTCCCCCCTCCTCGGCGAGCAGACCCGGCGCCGCCGAGACCGCCATGACGCACCGCGAGATCCTCGAGGCGCTGGCCGGCCTGCTCGCCGCCCTCTTCACGGCCCTGCTCAGCAGCACCATCGTGGCGGTTGCGCTCCCCACGATCATCGCGGACCTGAACGGCACCCAGACCCAGTTCGCATGGATCATCACCACCGCGCTGCTCGCCAACGCCGCCTCGACGCCCATCTGGGGCAAGCTCGCCGACCTGTTCAACAAGAAGCTGCTGGTGCAGACGGCGATCCTCGTCTTCGTGGCCGGCTCGATCCTCGCCGGCTTCGCCACCAACGTGCCCGTCCTGCTCGCCGCCCGCGTGATCCAGGGCATCGGCATGGGCGGACTGACCGCCCTCGTGGTCGCGGTCATCGGCAGCATCATCCCGCCCCGCGAACGCGGCCGGTACTCCGGCTACATGGGCGCGGTGATGGCCGTGTCGATGTCGGGCGGACCGATCCTCGGCGGCATCATCGTCGACAGCCCGCTCGGCTGGCGCTGGTGCTTCTTCATCTCGATCCCGATCGCCGTCGTCGCCCTGTTGCTGTTGCAGCGCACCCTGCACCTCGTGACCGAGCGCAAGCAGAACGTGAGCATCGACTGGCTGGGCGCCACCCTGCTGACCGCCGGTGTCAGCGTCCTGCTGATCTGGGTGTCGTTCGCCGGCAAGGCCGGCTACTACGAGTGGCTGTCGTGGGAGACCCTCGTGTACGTCGGTGCCGGCGTCGGACTGCTCGCCGCCACCGTCGTGGTCGAATCCAAGGTCGCCGATCCGATTATCCCGCTGAAGATCGTCACCGAACGCACCACCGCGCTCGCGATCGTCGCCTCGATCGCCGTCGGTGTGGGCATGTTCGGTGCCACCGCGTTCCTCGGCCAGTACTTCCAGACGGCCCGCGGCTACAGCCCGACGGCCGCCGGTCTGCTCACCATCCCCATGGTGCTCGGAATGCTGGTCGCCTCGGTCGTCTCCGGTCAGCTGATCACCCGCTTCGGCCGGTGGAAGCCGTTCCTGGTGCTCGGCGCCGTACTGCAGGTGATCGGTTTCGGCCTGCTCGGGTTCCTCGACCACGCCACCCCGATGGGGCTGATCGGGGTCTACATCGCCATCGTCGGCCTCGGCACCGGCATGCTCATGCAAAACCTGGTGCTCGCCGTGCAGAACACCGTCAGCGTCCGCAACATCGGAGCCGCGAGCAGCTCGGTCGCGTTCTTCCGCACCTTCGGCGGCGCGATCGGAGTGTCCGTGCTCGGATCGATCCTCGCCACACGCGTGACCACGCTGTCCGCGGACGGCTTCGCCGCGCTCGGCATCGACACCGGCTCGGCCGGCGGCGGAGGCAACCTCGACCTCGCGGCCCTGCCCGAACCGGTCGCGGAGATCATCCGCCACGCCTACGGCGACGCCACCGGCCTGCTGTTCCTCGTCGCCGCGATCATCGCGCTGGTCACCGTCGCGGCGGTCGTGTTCATCCCGAACCGCCCGCTGCGCAAGACCATCGACATCGTCACCGAAGAGAAGGTGACCGCGCCGGCGGAGCACTGATCAGGACCGGCGGTTGTACAACCACATCGTCGCCGGCCCGAACAGCACGATCAGCGCCGCGCACCACGCGAACACGCTCGCGAGGTGCGCGGCGTCCGGCGTGCCGGCCATCAGATCCCGGATGGCGGTGACGAGCCGGCTGATGGGATTGACCGTCACGAAGCCCTGCAACCAGCTCGGCATCGTCGCGGGGTCGACGAACACGTTCGACGCGAAGGTGAGCGGGAACAGGATGGTCATGGACACACCCATCACCGCCTGCTCGCTGCGCAGCAACAGCGCCAGCATCGTCCAGACCCACGAGAGACTGAACGCGAACAGCAGCACGAGCGCCACCGACCCGATCGTGCCGATCGGGCCGCCCGTGGGCCGGAACCCGAGCATCATCCCGAGGACCAGCACGATCACCGACGCCAGCGTGTAGCGGGCGAGATCGCCGAACAACGCGCCGACGAGGGGAGCGGGCCGCCACACCGGCATCGAGCGGAACCGGTCGAACACGCCCTTCTCGATGTCGCGGTTGAGCGTCATGCCCGTGTACATCGTGATGGTGCACACCGTCTGCACCAGGATGCCGGGGATCAGGAACTGCACGTACGCGGTGGTCGAGCCGGCCAGCGCACCGCCGAACAGGTATGTGAACAGCAGCGTGAACATCAGCGGGAAGACGGTCACGTCGAACAATTGCTCAGGCACGTGCTTGATTCGCAGCAGTGCCCGCCACCCGAACGACAGCGACGCGGCGAACGCGGACGCCGGCGTCGGACGCGGCCCGGTGACGTGGAGGACGTCCACGACGGCGGCGGGGGTGCCCGCCCGTCGGTCGGCGGTCGAGGTCACGACGCGATCTCCTCGTCTTCGTCGGGAACTTCCGTGGGATGGCCGGTGAGCGCGAGAAAGACCTCGTCCAGGCTCGGCTGCCCGAGGGCGAACGTCGTGACCGGGATGTCCGCGGCGGCGAGGGCCGTCAGTGCCCCCGCCGCGGCCCGTGGATCGTCCACCCGCGCGGTCAGCGCGGCCGGATCGGACGTGGCCGTCACCGCCACCCCCAGCGCGGCGCCCAGCACCGCCGCCGCCTCGTCCCGGCGCGCGGGATCGACCACTCGCACGTGCAGCGAACCGGACCCGACGGACGCCTTGAGCTCACCCGGGGTGCCCTCGGCGATCACCCGGCCACGGTCGATGACCGCGACCCGGTCGGCGAGCTGGTCCGCCTCGTCGAGGTACTGCGTCGTCAGCAGCACCGTCGTCCCCGCGGCGACGAGCGCCCGCACGATCTCCCACACCTGGTTGCGGCTGCGCGGGTCGAGCCCCGTCGTCGGCTCGTCCAGGAAGATCAGTTCGGGAGCGACGATGATGCTCGCGGCGATGTCGAGGCGCCGCCGCATGCCGCCGGAGTAGAGCTTCACCTGACGGCCCGCGGCCGACTCCAGATCGAACGCGGCCAGCAGCTGTCCGGCCCGGGACCGGGCACCCGCCCTGGAGAAGCCCAGCAGCCGGGCGAGCAGCACCAGGTTTTCCGCGCCGGTCAGGTCCTCGTCGAGCGACGCGAACTGGCCGGTGAGCGAGACCCGGCGCCGCACCAGCTCGGGCTGGAGGCGCACGTCGTGCCCGAGTACGGTCGCGGTCCCGCCGTCCGGGGCGAGCAATGTCGCCAGCATCCGGATGGTGGTCGTCTTCCCGGCTCCGTTCGGGCCGAGGACGCCGTAGACGCCGCCGGCGGGGACGGCGAGGTCGATTCCGGCCACGGCGGTCTCCGCGCCGAAACGTTTGATCAAACCCGAGGTCTCGATGGCCAGTGCGGGAGGCATGGCTCCAGCCTTGCCCACGGTGCCGGGCACGGCAATCGGTTTTGTCGGATTCGACCGGCCTGGGGTCGCCCCGCGCAGTGCCCACATCCGCTGGGCGGGGTCCGGCGCGCAACACCGGCGACACCGTGTGCGACATCACATCATCGGCATAATGAGGTGAGGGACACGGTGTGAGACGGGGCGGCGGCACGACGAAGCGAGTCGACCACCTCCGACGCTCCGTAGACTGGGTGGAACCGCTCGCGCGGAGACGCGCGGGTCCGAGCCGGAGGGAGCAATTCCAGTTGGGTGTCCTGTCCCGCATCGAGTCGCCCGAGGACCTGCGTCGGCTCAGCCAGCCGGAGATCAGGGAACTCGCCGGGGAGATCCGGCAGTTCCTGGTCGAGAAGGTGGCGGCGACCGGGGGACACCTCGGCCCCAACCTCGGCGTCGTCGAACTGACCATCGCCATGCACCGGGTCTTCGACTCCCCCCACGACCCGATCATCTTCGACACCGGGCATCAGGCGTACGTCCACAAGATCCTGACCGGCCGCAAGGACGGCTTCGACACGCTGCGCAAGCAGGGCGGCCTGTCGGGCTACCCCTGCCGCGCCGAGAGCGAGCACGACTGGGTCGAGTCCTCGCACGCCTCGGCCGCCCTGTCCTACGCCGACGGCCTCGCCAAGGCCTACGAGCTGTCGGATCAGCAGGACCGGACCGTGGTCGCCGTGGTCGGCGACGGCGCGCTCACCGGCGGGATGTGCTGGGAGGCGCTGAACAACATCGCGGCCGGCAAGGACCGGCGGCTCGTGATCGTCGTCAACGACAACGGCCGCTCCTATGCCCCCACGATCGGCGGCCTGGCCGAGCACCTCGCGGCGCTGCGACTGCAGCCCGGCTACGAGCGTGTCCTCGACAACGGCCGCCGCTTCGTGAAGCGGCTGCCGTGGATCGGCGCGGCCGCGTACTCCGTGCTGCACGGGATGAAGGTCGGCATCAAGGACGCGGTCAGCCCGCAGGTGCTGTTCACCGATCTCGGCCTGAAGTACCTCGGACCGGTCGACGGCCACGACGAGGCCGCTCTCGAGGCCGCCCTCCGCCGCGCCAAGTCGTTCGGCGGACCGGTGATCGTGCACGCCGTCACCCGCAAGGGCGCCGGGTACGCCCCGGCCGAAAACCATGTCGCCGATCAGATGCACGCTACCGGTGTCATCGACCCGGTCACCGGCCGCGCCACCGCGGCGGCGTCGGCCCCGGACTGGACGTCGGTGTTCTCCGACGAACTGCTCGTGCAGGGCGGCCGCCGCAAGGACGTCGTGGCGATCACCGCGGCGATGCCGGGACCGACCGGGCTGTCGGCGTTCGGCGAACGCTACCCCGACCGGATGTTCGACGTCGGCATCGCCGAGCAGCACGCCGTCACCTCCGCCGCCGGCCTCGCACTCGGCGGAATGCACCCGGTGGTCGCGGTGTACTCGACGTTCCTCAACCGCGCCTTCGACCAGTTGCTGATGGACGTGGCGCTGCTGAGACTGCCCGTGACCGTGGTGCTCGACCGGGCCGGCATCACCGGCGCCGACGGCGCCAGCCACAACGGTATGTGGGACTTCTCCCTGCTCGGCGTGATCCCGGGGATCCGGGTGGCGTCGCCGCGCGACGGCGCGACCCTGCGCGAGGAGTTCGGCGAGGCACTCGCCATCGCCGACGGCCCGACCGTACTGCGGTTCCCGAAGGGCGCGGTCGGCCCCGACATCCCTGCGGTGGAGCGCATCGACGGCACCGTCGACGTGCTGCGGATGCCGTCCGAGCGCCGCGGCGACGTGCTGATCGTCGCGGTCGGCGCGTTCGCGGGCCTGGCGCTCGACGCAGCGGAGCGGCTCGAGCAGCACGGCCTCACCGCCGCCGTCGTCGACCCGCGCTGGGTGCTGCCCGTCCCGGCGTCCCTCGCCCGGCTGGCGCGGGACTTCCGGCTCGTCGTCACCGTGGAGGACGGCGGCATGCACGGCGGCGTGGGTTCGGCGGTCTCGTCGGCCCTGCGGGCGGCCGGGGTCGACGTTCCCACCCGTGAACTCGGTGTGCCGCAACGGTTCCTGGATCATGCGTCACGGGAACAGATCCATCGTGAGCTGGGGCTGACCGCGCAGGACGTCGCGCGTCAGGTGACCGGCTGGGTCGTCGGGCTCGGTGCCGCGCAGAAGGCGGAGCAGGCCGTGGACGGGACCGCCGGGGAGGAGTCCGCGGGCGACGTCGTCGTCCGCCGGGACCCCGGCCTCTGACGCTGCGACGACGGGCCGCCCGCACGTGCGGGCGGCCCCTCGTCGCTCAGCCGGCTTCCTCGAGGGTCCGTCCGCGTGTCTCGGGCACGAACTTGATCACCACCAGCAGAGACAGCGCGGCCATCACCGCGTAGCCGGCGTAGGTGAACGACAGGTTCCAGTCCGCCAGCGCCGGGAACGTCGCGGACACGATGAAGTTCGCGATCCAGTTGGAGGCGGTCGCGATGCCGACGGCGACGGCACGCACCCGGTTCGGGAACATCTCGCTGATGAGGACCCACACCACCGGACCCCACGACAGGGCGAAGAAGAACACGAAGGCGTTGGCCGCGAGCAGGGCGATCATGCCGTAGGTGTCGGACAGCGTCGCGACCTTCTCCCCGTCCTCGTTGACGACGAACGTCGCCGAGTGGAAGCACACCGCGGCAGTGCCCAGCGACGCCGCCATGCCGACGGATCCCACCAGCAGCAGCGGCTTGCGGCCGATCTTGTCGATCACCGCGATGGCCACGAAGGTACCGACGATGTTGACCAGTGCGCTGACGACGCTGATGAGCAGGGACCGGTCCTCGCCGAAGCCCACCGCCTGCCACAGCGTCGACGAGTAGTAGAAGATCACGTTGATGCCCACGAACTGCTGCAGCGCGGCCAGGGCGATGCCCACGTAGATCAGCGAGGCCACGCCCAGCCGCCGGGAGAACACGTCCCGCACACCCGGCCGGGCGGACTCGAGGTGCAGGGTCTCGCGGATCGTGGCGATCCGCTCGGCGACGGCGACCTCGTCGCCGCCCTCGACTGTGGCGATGATGCGGCGCGCGGTGTCCTCCCGGCCGATCCGCACCAGGTACCGCGGCGATTCGGGGATGGGGAAGGTCATGATCAGGTACAGCGTCGCGGGGACCGCGCCGAGTGCGAGCATCCACTGCCAGGCCTCGATGCCGAGCAGCTCTTCGCGGGCCCCGCCGGCGGCCGCGGCGAGGGCGTAGTTGACGAGCTGGGAGACGGCGATGCCGAGGACGATCGCGAGCTGGTACATCGAGCCGAGTCGGCCACGTATGGCGGCGGGCGAGATCTCGGCGATGTACGCCGGGGCGATGACCGAGGCGAAGCCGACGCCGACGCCACCTATAGAGCGCCAGAACGTCAGGTCGTAGATGCTGAAGGGGAACGCCGACCCGAGTGCGCCGACAAGGAACAGGACCGCGGCGATCTGCATGACCCGGATCCGGCCGAGCCGATCGGCGATGCTGCCGGCGATCCACGCACCGAGCGCGGCGCCGACCAGCGTCAGCGACACGGACAGCCCGATGGCCCCGGCGCCGACGTCGTAGCGCTCGCGGATGGCGCCGACGGCGCCGTTGATGACGGCGGTGTCGTATCCGAACAGGAATCCGCCGAGCGCGGCCACGGCGGCGAACAGCACCGCGCGGGCCACCGTGTGCTGCTGCTCGATCCTCGAATGGGGGAGGTGGGAACTGTCGGTCACAGGCTGGACGGTACGCCTGACGCCGCGTCGGGGGGCCGCTTCGGCGGGCACCGTGGCCGGGGCGATACGCACGGACGCGCCCCGGGGCCCACGACGGTTGCGCGGGTCCCGGGGCGCCGTGCGGAGCTACCGGTTCGTCAGACGCCGGCCACGCCGGGGGCGAGGAAACGTGTGCCGTTGACGGTCTCCGACGTGCCGGTGCGATCCAGGTACGGCGTGATGCCGCCGTTCCAGAATCCGAAGCCGCCGCCGAGGATCAGGCACAGGTCGATGTCCTCGGGGGCGGCGACGACGCCCTCCTCGAGCATGATCCGGATCTCCTCGGCGAAGGCGCGACGGGTCCGCTCGAGCACCTCCTCGGCGGTGGAGGGCTTGTCGCCCTGCGGCCACAGCGCCGCGACCTCCGGGTCGACGACCTGCTTGCCGTCCGCGTACGTCCACACGCCCGGCTTGCGGGCCTCGACGAGCGCCTCGAGTCCGGGGGAGGACACGAAGCGGTCGGGGTAGGCGGCCTGCAGGGTCTCGCCGGTGTGCAGCGCGACGGCCGGGCCGACGAGCGCGAGCAGCGTGAAGGGGCTCATCGGCATGCCCAGCTCGCCGACGGCGTTGTCCGCGACCTCGAACGGGGTGCCCTCGTCCACGGCGGTCATGACCTCGCCGAGGGTGCGGGTGACGAGCCGGTTGAACACGAAGCCCGGCAGGTCCGCGCACAGCACGGCCGACTTCTTCAGCGCCTTGGCGGTGGCGAAGGCCGTCGCGAGGGTCGCGTCGTCCGTCCGCGCGCCCCTGATGATCTCGAGCAACGGGAGCACGGCGACGGGGTTGAAGAAGTGGAAGCCGACGACGCGCTCGGGGTGCTTCAGGTCCGCGGCCATCGTGGTGATCGACAGCGACGACGTGTTGGTCGCCAGGACGGTTTCCGGCGAGACGTACTGCTCGATCTCGGCGAACACCTGCTTCTTGACGTCCATGTTCTCGAACACGGCCTCGATGACGAAGTCGGTGCTCGCGAACGCAGCCTTGTCGAGGGAGCCCGACACGAGCGCCTTGAGACGGTTCGCGGCGTCGGGCGACAGCCGGCCCTTGCCCTGCAGCTTGTCGATCTCGGTGTGCACGTAGCCCACACCCTTGTCGATGCGCTCGGAGTCGACGTCGGTGAGGATCACCGGCACCTGCAGCCGGCGCACGAACAGCAGCGCGAGCTGGCTGGCCATCAGGCCCGCGCCGACGATGCCGACGCCGGTGACCTTGCGGGCCAGGGACTTGTCCGGCGCACCGGCGGGACGCTTGGCGCGCTTGTTGACCAGGTCGAAGGCGTAGAGCCCGGCCCGCAGCTCGTCGGACATCAGCAGGTCGGCCAGCGCCTCGTCCTCGGCGGCGAAGCCCTTCGACAGCGACTCGGGATCGGCGATGTCGGTGTCGCGGGCCAGCTCGAGCAGCTCGACCGCCCGGGCCGCTCCGGGCGCGAAGCCGCGGGTCTTGGCCGCGACGAGCGCCTTCGCGCGGCCGAGCGCCGCGTCCCAACCGGCGCCGCGGTCGATCTCGGGGCGGGCCGGGGTGATGTCCCCGGCGAGGACCTTCGCGGCCCAGGCGAGGGACTGCTCGAGGAAGTCGGCCGAGCCGAACACCGCGTCGGCCAGGCCGAGTTCGGCGGCCTGCTTCGCGCGGATGACCTTGCCGTTGTTGAGCGGGTTCTCGAGGATCAGCGTCACCGCGTGGTCGGGCCCGATCAGGTTCGGCAGCAGCTGGGTGCCACCCCAGCCGGGGACCAGACCCAGCATCGTCTCGGGCAGGCCGAGCGCCGGCACGTTGTCGGCGTAGGTCCGGTAGTGGCAGTGCAGCCCGACCTCGAGGCCGCCGCCGAGGGCGAGGCCGCCGACGAAGGCGAACGTCGGCACCCGCGAGTCGCGCAGGCGGCGGAACACGCGGTGACCGAGGCGGCCCAGCTCGAGCCCCTGCTCGCGGCTGGTGATCGAGGGAACGCCCTTCAGGTCGGCGCCGGCGGCGAAGATGAACGGCTTGCCGGTGACCGCGACGGCCGCGGGGTTCGCGGCGAAGGCCTCGTCGAGGGCCTTGTCGAAGGCCTCGAGGCCGGCGGGGCCGAACGAGTTCGGCTTGGTGTGGTCGAACCCGTTGTCGAGGGTGATCAGCGCGACGGGACCGTCGATGCCGGGCACCTCGACGAGCTTGGTGTAGGCGTTCGTGACGACCTCGTCGGCGAACAGGGACGAAAGCTCGCTCATGACTACTTGTCTCCCTCGAAGTTGGGGTTCTCCCAGATCACGGTGCCGCCCATGCCGAGGCCGATGCACATCGTGGTCAGGCCGTAGCGCACCTCGGGGTGCCGGGCGAACTGCCGGGAGAGCTGGGTCATCAGGCGCACGCCGGACGACGCGAGCGGGTGGCCGCAGGCGATGGCACCGCCCCACTGGTTGACCCGCGGGTCGTCGTCGTCGATGCCGAAGTGCTCGAGGAAGGCGAGCACCTGCACGGCGAAGGCCTCGTTGATCTCGAACAGGCCGATGTCGTCGATGGTCAGGCCGGTGCGGGCGAGAACCTTCTCGGTCGCCGGCACCGGGCCGATGCCCATCACGGCCGGGTCGACGCCCTGGAAGGCGAAGCCGACCATGCGCATGCCGATCTGCAGACCCAGTTCGCGGGCGGTGTCCTCGCCGGCGAGGAGGCAGGCCGTCGCGCCGTCGTTGAGGCCGGCGGCGTTGCCGGCGGTGATGCGGCCGGCGGGGCGGAACGGCGTCTTGAGCTTCGCGAGATCCTCGAGCGTGGTGCCCGGGCGCGGCGGCTCGTCCTCGGTGGCCAGGCCCCAGCCGGTCGCCGACCGGGTGGCGACGGGCACGAGGGTCTCGGCGATGTGGCCGGCCTTCTTCGCGGCGTCGAACTTGTTCTGGCTGGCGACGGCGTAGGCGTCGGTGCGGGCCTTGGTGATGCCGGGGAACCGGTCGTGCAGGTTCTCGGCGGTGTTGCCCATCACCAGGGCGCTGGGGTCGACGAGTTTGTCGGCGAGGAACCGGGGGTTCGGATCGGCGCCCTGACCCATCGGGTGGCGGCCCATGTGCTCGACGCCGCCGGCGATCACGACGTCGTACTGACCGAAGCCGATTCCGGAGGCGGTGGTGGTGACTGCGGTCATCGCGCCGGCGCACATGCGGTCGATCGCGAAGCCCGGCACGGTCTCCGGTAGGCCGGCGAGGATCGCGGCAGTGCGGCCGATGGTCAGGCCCTGGTCGCCGGTCTGGGTGGTCGCGGCGACGGCGACCTCGTCGATGCGCGCGGGGTCGAGCTGCGGGTTGCGGCGCAGCAGCTCCCGGATGGTCTTGACGACGAGGTCGTCGGCGCGGGTCTCCGCGTAGATGCCCTTCGGGCCCGCTTTCCCGAACGGGGTGCGTACGCCGTCGACGAAGACGACATTGCGTTGAGTTGTGGTGGTTGACGCCACGCGTATTCCTCCCGATGGAGCGATGCTCGCCGACGCCGGCGAGGCCAGGGTTCCGGGAACATCCCGGCGCCGGGCAGCCCGGACGCCAGCGTGTTACCGACCAGTAACTTACCATCCGCGTCGGGCGTCACCGGAGGGGTGCGCGCGCCGGGGAGCCTCCGGTCTCCCCGCGGTCTGCGCGTGCTGCGGCGAGGCCGGTGGCTGCCGGGGTTGCCGGGCGCGCTCGTGACCATCAAGGGGATTCGCAGCGCTGATCGCGAGTACGTTGCTCTGAACAGCAGGTCTGCGGAAGCGCTCGACACCGAGGGGGTGCCGAATGCATCGATCGAGCGTGCAGCGGACGCGACCGCGGGTCCTCGAGCCGGGGCGGGGGGAACCGGGTCAGTCCGCGGTCAGCGCCTTCGCCAGGCGCGGCGCCGTCAGCTCCCGCTGCCAGGGCCGTGCCCCGTCGGTGGCGAACCGTTCCTCGATGTACGCGACGACGTCGGTATCCGCCGACACCCGCCACTCCCAGCACAGCCGGCGCACCAGTTCGGGGCCGACGAGATTCTCCACCGGCACCTGCACCTGCTCGCTGAGCTCGGCGAGCGCGGCACGGGCCGCGGTGAGCCGCGCCGCGGCGTCGGGATCGTGCCGGGCCCAGCGGTTGGCCGGCGGCGGGCCGGTGAACGGCTGTGTGACGGGTGGCAGCTCCGATTTCGGCAGCGCCCGGGCCCGCTCGATCGCTCCCAGCCACACCCGCGACGACCGGCGCTGCCGCGGTCCCCCGAACACCGGCAGGGCGCGCAGCTCGTCGACGGTACGGGGTGCGGCCTCGGCTGCGGCGACGATCGCGGAGTCCGGCAGCACCCGGCCCGGGGCGATGTCTCGGCGTGCCGCGAGTTCGTCTCGCGCCGCCCACAACTCGCGCACGATCGCGAGCCGCCGCGGATCCTTGACGGTGTGGATGCGGGAGGTGCGCCGCCAGCGGTCGGGCTTGGGAGCAGGAGGCTCGGCGCGACGGATGTGCTCGAACTCCTGCGCGGCCCACTCCGACTTGCCCTGCTGCTCGAGCTCGGCCGCCATCGCGTCCCGCAGCTCGACGAGGATCTCGACGTCGAGAGCCGCATAGTTCAGCCAGGCGTCGGGGAGCGGCCGGGTGGACCAGTCGGCCGCCCCGTGGCCCTTGCGCAGCTCGAAACCGAGGGTGCGTTCGACGATGGCGGCCAGCCCCACCCGATCGAAGCCGGCGAGACGCCCGGCCAGTTCGGTGTCGTAGAGCACCGCGGGCCGCAGGCCCAGCTCGTCGAGGCCGGGCAGGTCCTGGTCGGCGGAGTGCAGCACCCATTCGAGATCGTTGATCGCCGACGCGAGCGGCGCGAGCGCGTCGGCCGTCGGGATCGGGTCGAGCAACACCGTGCCGGCGCCGGCGCGACGCAGCTGCACCAGATAGGCGCGCGCGGAGTACCGGAAACCCGAAGCCCGCTCGGCGTCGACGGCGAGCGGCCCGCTGCCCGCGGCGAGCGCTTCCGCCGCCGCGGCCACCCCGGCTGCCGTGGTGACGACCTCGGGGACGCCGTCACGCGGGGTCAGCAGCGGGACCGTTGCCCCTGCGGGCTCGTGTTCGTTGGCTACCGACATGGTTCGTGACTCTATCCGGGTGGCGGCGGTCTGGGCGTCGACCCGGTCAACCGCGCGGTCGACGCGCCGATTCCCGGTGTGACGAGCGGCACACGACGGGGCGGGCTGCTGTGCGGTTTCTACTGTGCGGTGTCGAGTTCGTCGAGCGCCGACGGGAAGGCGTCGACGAGCGTCCAGACGTCGGGAACCAGTTCGGGGCACGCGAGCACGCCGACATCGAGCGCGCCGTCCAACGACATCACGGTGATGTTGAGTCCGGCCCCGTGGAAGATCGGTCCCAGCGGGTACATGGCCCGGATCCGGGCCCCGAGGAAGTACAGGGGCATCGCAGGGCCGGGCACGTTCGACACCACCAGGTTGTGGACCACGGGGTGGCGTTCCGCGAGCCGCAGCGACGCGTACGTGCGCATCGCCGCGCCGAACACCGCGGGCGCCATGAACTGCGTCCAGTCCTGCAGCAGGCTTGCGCCCAGGGCTGAATTATGTTCTTTGGCACAGGCATTCGCATCCGCGATCGCGTGTAGCCGCTCGATCGGATCGGCGATGTGGGTGTGCAGGCTCGCGAACATCGGCGAGACCTGGTTGCGTCCGGGCCGGTCCGACGTGCCGCGCACCGACACCGGGACCATGCCGATCAGTGGCGAGTCGGGGAGCTCGTCGCGGTCGGCGAGGTAACGGCGCAGCGCACCGGCGCACACGGCCATGACGACGTCGTTGACCTTCACCCCGTGCTCGTCCTTCACGGCCTTGACCCGGCCCAGGTCGAACTGCGTGAATCCGACGCTGCGGTGGCCGGTGATCGTGCCGTTGAAGGAGGTGCGCGGAGCGGTGAACGGTGCCGGCATGGCCTCGCCGCGACGGGCCCGGGTGATCCACCGGGGCACCAGCTCCACGGTCTTGGGTAGCGCCCGCACCAGCCCCAACGGGCGGGTGGCCACGTTGAACAGGCCGCCGAGGGCGATCCCGAGCGCCGAGCCGCCGCCGGCCCCGTCTGTGACGGGCTCGGGCCGTGGCGCGTCCGGTTCGAGGCTGCACAGCTGCGCCACGAGGTCCGCGCCGGTGACGCCGTCGGCGCCGGCGTGGTGGATCTTCGTCATCACGGCGACCGATCCGTCCTCGAGGCCCTCGATCACCACCATCTCCCACAGCGGCCGGGAGCGGTCGAGCGGCTGTGCGGCGATGTGCCCGCACAGGTCCGCGAGTTCCGCCCGGCGCCCGGGCGCCGGGACCGCGACCCGGTGCAGGTGGCGGTCGAGGTCGAAGTCCGGATCGTCCACCCATACCGGATGGTCGAGATTGAACGGGCTGTCGGCGATCTTCTGACGGAACAACGGTACGGCCGTGAGGCGCGCCGCGAGTTCCGCGCGCAGTGTCTCGTAGCGGTATCCGTCCGGAACGGTCGTCGTGTCGAGGACGATCAGTCCGCACACGTGCAGCAGCTGCGTCGGCGTCTCGAGGTACAGGAATCCGGCGTCGAGGCCGCTGAGTCGATGCATGGCCTCATGGTAGAACAGGTTCTAGTATCGGCGTGGGAAGCCTGCTCCGCCTGCCCGAACGGGCCTTCGTCGCCCCGACGGTCCGGGAACCCGCCCCCGGGTGCAGCGACGGGCGCCGGTCAGCTCGGCGCGGCGAGCGGGGCCGGCGGAACGCCGGGCACCCGGTCGGCCAGTTCCGCGAGGGCAGCCGGGAGGCCGTCGGCCAGCCGCCACAGGTCCGGCAGCAGGTCGGGGCACGACTGCAGACCGAAGTGCAGGCCGCCGTCGAGCGACAGGACGGTGATGTTCAGGCCTGCGCCGTGGTAGATCGGCCCGAACGGGTACAGCGCGGTGATCCGCGCGCCGAGGTAGTACAGCGTGTCCGTCGGCCCGGGGATGTCGGAGACCACGAGATTGTTCAGCACCGGGAGCACGTTGGGCAGCCGCAGCGCCGAATACAACCGCAGGGCCGCCCCGAACGCCGCGCCCGGAGCCACCTGACCCCAGCTGCCGAGCAGGTCGGGGTCGAAGGTGGCCTGGTGGGCCTTGGCCGCCGTCTCGTCCGCCGCGACGGCGTGCAGCCGCACGACGGGATCGGCGATCTCGGTGTGCAACCGCCCCATCAGCACCGAAATCTGATTGCCGGCGTCCCCCCGGGCGCGTCCGTGCACCGATACCGGGACGGCGGCCACCAGGGGGGAGGCCGGCAGTTCGCCGCGGGCGGCGAGATATCGGCGCAGAACCGAGGCGCACAGGGCCAGCACGACATCGTTGACCGTGACGCCGAACGCGCGCTTGACCGCCTTCACGGCCGCGAAATCCAGCGTCACGAACGCGACGTTGCGACGGCCGGTGACGCGGCGGTTGAACGACGTCCGCGGCGCCGTGAGCGGCCCCGCCATCGCCTCCCCCCGCCGGGCCCGGCCCACCCACCGGGGCACCATGGCCGCGCTGGACCGCACCGCGCGGGCGAGGTCCAGCGGCCGGGTGGCGAGGTCGGCAACGCCGCCCGCGGCGACGGTCAGGCGGTTCGCCCCACCGACGCCGGGCGGCTCGGGCCGCGGTGGCGGGGCGCCGGGTTCGCGGTCGCACAGCTGCGCCAGCAGGGTCGCCCCGGCGAGGCCGTCCACGACGGCGTGGTGGATGCGCGTCAGCACCGCGACCGAGCCATCGGCCAGTCCCTCGAACACCGCGGTCTCCCACAGCGGCCCGGACCGGTCGAACCGCTGGGCGAAACGCTGCCCGCAGAGCACGGCCAGTTGGGCCGCGGTGCCCGGCCGCGGCACGGTGAACCGGCGCACGTGCAGGCCGACGTCGAAATCGGGGTCGTCCACCCACACGGGATGGCCGGGATTGAGCCGGGAGTCGACCACTCGCCGGCGCAGCAACGGCACCGCCGCCACGCGCGCCTCCAGGTCGGAGCCGAGCCGTTCGAAGGAGTAGCCGCCCGGCACGGTCGAGACGTCGAGCAGCGCCAAGCCGCCGATCTGCACGGGCAGCCCCGGCGTGTCGGTGTAGAGGAGGGCGGCGTCGAGCCCGCTGAGCCGACGCATGCCTCGATCATAGGGCCGCGGGGGTGCGCCGGTACACCGCTCTCCGTGCCGGCTCCGACTCGGCGTCGCGGCTAGCGGCTCAGTGCTGCAGGCGCGTCACGCCGGCCGGGGGCAGACCCGCCGCATACGCGAGCACCTCGCAGAACGCCTCCACGTGCGGTCCGAGCTCGCCGGATTGCGCGGTCCACGACGCCCGTAGCTCCAGCTGATGCGCCCGCGCCGGGCCGGCGATGTCGCCGAAGCGCACCGAACTCGTCGACGTCACGGTGCCGCCGAGCGCCGTCAGCGGCTCGCCGTGCGCCTCGAGCGCATCGACCAGCCAGCTCCAGGCCACTTCCGGCAGCAGCGGATCGGCGGCCAGGGTGGCGTCCACGTCGGCCTGGATGTAGGCGACGAGCCGCATCGTGCCGTTCCAGGCCTCGTCGCCCTCCGGGTCGTGCAGCAGGATCAGCCTGCCGAACGCGTCGCCCTCCGATTGCTCGGGCACCAGGTCGGTGTCCGGATGGAGCACCTCCGCGCCCAGCGCATAGCTGTACGGAGCCAGCCGCTGCGGCGGCCGGATCGGACCCACCTCGATCTCCGGCCGCACGGTGGCCGCGTTCATCGAGTCGATGGCAGCGCGGAACTGGGCCGGCTCGGCGGGCGAGGTGGTCACGACAGCGGACGTTAGACCGGGTGACCGGGACCACGCGGGAGGCGCGCCGATTCCGGAGGGGTGGCCGGGCGTGGCAGCATGGGCAGCGACCCGTGCCCTTGGACGAACGAGGATCAATGACCGGCCTGGAGAACACGAACGTCGGCTCCACCCCGCGTGTGGATTACCCGACGCGGCGCCAACTCCCGCAGGCGCCCCTGCTCGCCGCCGCGCGGGGACTCGAGCCGGCGCACCGGCCCGTGTGGTTCATGCGGCAGGCCGGCCGGTCGCTGCCGGAGTACCGCGAGATCCGGGCGAACATCGGCATGCTCGAGTCCTGCTTCGATCCCGAACTGGTCTGCGAGATCACCCTGCAGCCGGTGCGCCGGCACCGGGTGGACGCCGCAATCCTGTTCTCGGACATCGTCGTTCCGCTCAAGGCCGCCGGGATCGACCTCGACATCGTGGCCGGGACCGGACCGGTGATCGCGAACCCCGTGCGCACCGCGGCGGACGTCGCGCAGCTGCCCACCCTCGAACACGACGAGGTCGGTGCCGTCGCACGGGCGGTGGGACTGCTCACGCGCGAACTCGGCGACGTCCCGCTCATCGGCTTCGCCGGGGCGCCGTTCACCCTCGCCTCCTACCTCGTCGAGGGTGGACCCAGCCGCAACCACGAGCGCACCAAGGCCCTCATGCACGCCGATCCGCGCACCTGGCACGCCCTGCTGGGGCGGCTCGCCGACATCACGATCGCGTTCCTGCACGCTCAGCTGCACGCCGGCGTCGACGCCATCCAGCTGTTCGACTCGTGGGCCGGCGCGCTGTCGCTGGCCGACTACCGCGAGTTCGTGCTGCCCCATTCGGAACGCGTGTTCGCCGAGGTCGAGTCCGCCGGCGTGCCGCGCATCCACTTCGGTGTCGGCACCGGCGAACTGCTCGGCGCGATGGGCGAAGCCGGCGCCGATGTGGTCGGCGTGGACTGGCGGGTGCCGCTGGACGTCGCCGTCACCCGGGTGGGGGCTGGAAAGGCGTTGCAGGGCAACCTCGATCCCGCGATCCTGTTCGCCGGACCCGAGGTGGTCCAGGCCGAGGTGCGGCGCATCGTCGCCGAGGGTGACCGCGCGCGCGCCGCGGGGGCGACCGGGCACATCTTCAACCTCGGGCACGGCGTCCTGCCCGACACCGATCCGGGCGTCCTCACCGCCGTCGTCGAACTGGTGCACTCGCTGTGAGCGGTGCAGGAGCACCGAGCGTCGCCGTCGTCGGCGGCGGCATCACCGGGCTCGTCGCGGCGTACCGGCTGCGTCGCCTGCTCGGCGCGCACGCCCGGATCGTCCTCCTCGAGGGCTCCGAGCGGCTCGGCGGGAAGCTGCGCACCGTACCGCTCGCCGGGGATCCGGTCGACGTGGGGGCGGAGGCGTTCATCGGCCGCCGCCCCGAGGTCCCCGCGCTGCTCGAGGAGCTGGGCCTGAGCGACCAGCTCGTGCACCCGTCCGGGGCCCGGCCGCTGATCTACGCCGGTGCCGCGCTGCACCCGCTGCCCAGCGGCACCCTGATGGGGATCCCCGCCGACGCCGGGTCGCTGACCGGTCTCGTCGACGCCGACACCCTCGCGCGGATCGCGGCCGAGCCCACCGTCCCGCTGTACTGGGACCGCGCCGGCGACGTCTCGGTGGCCGACCTGGTCGCCGACCGGTTCGGCGAGCAGGTGGTGCGCCGCTCCGTCGACCCCCTCCTCGGCGGCGTCTACTCCGGGCTCTCCGACACCGCGGGCGTCCGGGCCACCCTGCCGACCCTGGCCGCGGCCCTCGACGCGGGAGCCCCGAGCCTGAGCGAGGCGGTCACCCGTGCGCTGCCGGCGCCCTCGGACGCGCCCGTGTTCGGCACCCTGCGCGACGGCTACGGCACGCTGCTCGACGCGCTGGAGAAGGCCGCCGACGCCGAGATCCGGCACGCCGCCGCGAGCGGTCTGCGCCGCGCCGGCGGCCGCTGGAACCTCGACCCGATCGGACCCGTCGACGGTGTCGTCCTCGCGGTGCCCGCCGACCGTGCCGCCGAGCTGCTCGCCGACGCCGTCCCGGCGGCGGCCGCGCAGGCGTCCCGGATCCCGCTCGCCTCGTCCGCGGTGGTGGCGCTGGCGCTGCCGAGCGGTGCCGCGTTGCCGCAGAACTCCGGGATCCTCGTCGCCACCGGCGAGGACCTGTCCGCCAAGGCGTTCACCCTGTCGAGCCGCAAGTGGCCCCACCTGGCCGGGCGCGAGGTCGCGCTGGCCCGCGCGTCGTTCGGCCGTTACGGCGAAGCCGCGATCGTCGACGCCCCCGACGACGAGCTGATCGCCCGTGCTCGCGCCGACCTCGCCACCGTCACCGGCGTCACCGACGAGCCCGTGGCCACGTTCGTCCAGCGCTGGCACGGCGGCCTGCCCCAGTACCGGGCCGGGCATCTCGACGTGGTCGCCATCCTCGAGGACGCCATCGCTACCGTCGACGGCCTCGAGGTCGCCGGCGCGATGCTCCACGGCGTCGGAGTCCCCGCCTGTGTCGCATCAGGCACGACGGCCGCGACGCGGCTCGCTACGCGAGTGGCAGGATGAGCGGCATGGCACGTCTCGACTTCGACAAGCTCAACTCCACCCTCCGCTACGCGATGTTCTCGGTGTTCCAGGTCCGGCCCGGTGTCCTCGGCGAGGACCGCACCGCGGCGATCGAGGACGCGCAGAAGTTCTTCGCGTCCTTCGAGAACACCGATGTGATCGTCCGCGGCATCTACGACGTCGCCGGCGTCCGCGCCGACGCCGACTTCATGATCTGGACCCACGCCGAGCGGCTGGAGGATCTGCAGAAGCTCTACTCCGATTTCCGGCGCACCACCGTCCTCGGCCGCGCCAGCGCTCCGGTCTGGTCGAACGTCGCGCTGCACCGGCCGGCGGAGTTCAACAAGAGCCACGTCCCGGCCTTCATCGCCGGCGAGGACCCCGGCAACTACATCTGCGTCTACCCCTTTGTGCGGTCGTACGAGTGGTACCTGCTGCCCGACGCCGAGCGCCGCAAGATGCTCGCCGACCACGGCAAGGCCGGCCGTGGCTACCCGGACGTGCGCGCCAACACCGTGCCCGCGTTCGCGCTCGGCGACTACGAGTGGATCCTGGCGTTCGAGGCGCCCGAATTGGACCGCATCGTCGATCTCATGCGCGACCTGCGCGCCACCGAGGCCCGCATGCACGTCCGGGAGGAGACCCCGTTCTTCACCGGTCCTCGCGTCGACGTCGAGAAGCTGATCACCGCGCTGCCCTGACCTGCGCCGCGGCGCCGCCACCGGGGACGGCGCCGCAGCCCGGGCGTGCTCAGGCGGGCAGCCCCGCGATCCGCTCACCGATCCGTTTCGCCGCCTCGCGCAGCAGTTCCAGTTCCTCCGGTGTCAGGTCCAGCTCGACGATGCGCCGCACCCCGCGGCGTCCCAGGACCACCGGGAGACCGACGAACACGTCGCCGATACCGTACTCGCCGTTCGGGCGCACCGTCGCCGACACGACCGTTCCCGAGTCGGCGACCATCGCCAGCACCATGTGCGCGGCGGCGGTGCCGGGACCGAAGAACGCGCTGCCGGACTTCAGCAGCCCCAGAACCTCCGCGCCCGAGGTGCGGGTGCGGTCGACCAGCGCGTCGAGGCGCGCGGCGTCGAGGCGCGCGGCGATCTCCGGTGCCTGCGACAGCGGGATCACCATCTCCTCGCCGTGGCTCCCGAGCGCCACGGCGCCGAGCTCCCGCGCCGCACCGGCCCCGTCCGCGGCGGCCAGCGCCCGGAACCGCCCCGCGTCGAGCAGCCCGGCCATGCCCAGCACCTGCTCTGCCGGCAACCCCGAGCTGCGCCACGCCTGGTATGTCATCTCGTCCAACGGATTCGTCACCACGACGAGCACCACGTCGGGGGAGACCGCCGCCGCGCGCCCGGCCACGTCGCCGACGATCCGGGCGTTCGTCGCGGTGAGGTCGCTGCGGCTCATCCCCGGCCGGCGGGCCTTGCCGGCGGTGATGATCACGTAGTCCGCGGGACCGGCCTCCTCGAGCGACACGGCCCCCCGTATCCGCGTCCCGGAGCCCGTCAGCGCGCCGGTGTGGGTCAGGTCCAGAGCGATCCCCGCCGCCAGGCCGGGTTCGACATCGACGAGCACGACCTCGTCGAACACGTCCGCGTCGGCCAGGCGCATCGCCGAGATCATGCCGACGTGCCCGGCTCCGACCACCACCGCGCGGGCCGGGGCCCCGCCGGATTCGACACCTTCCGCCATCAACGCCTCCCTCTCCTCGGGTACGGCTGTCGCCGTCCGTCGATGCCACGCTAGGGCCCCGGGCGCCGCTCGGCTCGCCGATCGGACGCTGCGCGCCCACTGGCAGACTGTGCCCCATGAGTTCTCGAGCCGTGCGACACCAGCACATGGCGCACTGGGGGATGTTCGAGGTCGAGACGGACGAGGGCGACGTCACCGCCGTGCACCCCTTCGAAGGCGACGCCGATCCGTCGCCGATTCTCGCCAACGCCGTCGGCTCGGTGCGGCACCGGTCGCGCGTGGCCGGACCCGCGGTGCGCCGGGGCTGGCTCGAAGCAGGACCGGGCCCCAGCGACCGACGTGGGGTCGACGAGTTCGTCGCGGTGTCCTGGGACGAGCTGACCGAGCTGCTCGCCGGTGAGCTGCGGCGCGTGGTCGACACGCACGGCAACCGGGCGATCTTCGGCGGCTCGTACGGCTGGTCGTCGCCGGGCCGGTTCCACCACGCGCAGAGCCAGGTCCACCGGTTCCTGAAGATGCTCGGCGGTTACACCCGATCGGTGCACAGCTATTCGCTCGGCGCGACCGGCGTGATCATGCCGCGCGTGGTCGGCACACACTGGAAGCTGTTCGCCCGCGCCACGAACTGGGACGTCATCGCCCGCGAGACCGACCTGATGGTGTGCTTCGGTGGGGTGCCGCTGAAGAACACGGCGGTCAACGACGGCGGCACCAGCCACCACCCCACCCGCGGCGCGCTCGACGCCCTGCGCGCCCGCGGCGGGACCGTGGTGTCGATCAGCCCCCTGCACGACGACCTGCACGGCGCCGCCGAGCGGCTCGCGCCCCGGCCCGGCACGGACGTCGCGGTCATGCTCGCCCTCGCCTACGTGCTCGCCACCGAGGACCTCGCCGACCGCGACTTCCTCGACCGCTACTGCGTCGGCTACGACCGGTTCGAGGACTATCTCCTCGGCCGCACCGACGGCGTCGCCAAGACCCCGCGGTGGGCAGCCGGCCTGTCCGGCCTGCCCGCCGAGGCCATCGCCGCGCTGGCCCGGCGCATGGCCGCGGGCCGCACCCTGATCACGGTCACCTGGTCGCTGCAGCGGGTCCGGCACGGCGAGCAGGCCCCGTGGGCGGGGGTGACCCTCGCCGCGATGCTCGGCCAGATCGGTCTGCCCGGCGGCGGCTTCGGGCACGGCTACGGCTCGATGAACGAACCCGGCATCGCGCCCGTCCCGTATCCGCTGCCGACCCTGTTCCAGGGCGACAACCCGGTCGACGACCTGATCCCGGTGGCCGCGATCTCCGACCTGCTGCTGCGGCCGGGTCAGGAGTACGACTTCGACGGCCGACGCCTGACGTACCCCGACATCCGGCTCGTGTACTGGGCCGGCGGCAACCCGTTCCACCACCACCAGGACCTGGGCCGGCTGCGCCGCGCTCTGACCCGGCCGGACACGATCGTCGTGCACGACCCCTACTGGACCGCGATGGCCAAGCACGCCGACATCGTGGTGCCGTCCACCACGTCCCTCGAACGCGAGGATCTCAGCTGCACCCGCAACGACCCGCTGCTCGTCGCGATGCACGCCGCCGCCCCGCGATTCGCCGACGCCCGCGACGACTACGACACGTTCGCCACCCTGGCGCACCGGCTCGGCTTCGGTGAGCGGTTCACGGAGGGTCGCAGCGCCCGCGAGTGGCTCGAGCACCTGTACGGGCAGTGGCGTGGCTTCGTCCTCGCCGACGAGAACCGGGTCGAGACCCCGCCCGAGTTCGACGAGTTCTGGCGGCGCGGCCACGTGCGGATGCGCAGCGAGGACGCGCTGACCCTGTTCGAGGAGTTCCGTGCCGACCCGCAGCGCAACCCGCTGGGGACTCCCAGCGGGCGCATCGAGATCTTCTCCGCCGACATCGACGGCTTCGGATACGACGACTGCGCCGGGCATCCCGCCTGGTTCGAGCCGGAGGAGTGGCTCGGGGGCCCGCGGGCGCAGCGTTACCCGCTGCACCTGATCGCGAACCAGCCGAAGACCCGCCTGCACAGCCAGCTCGACCACGGCGCCACCAGCCAGGCCTCGAAGATCCGCGGGCGCGAGCCGATCCGGATGCACCCGGACGACGCGGCGGCACGCGGCGTGGCGGCCGGCGACGTCGTGCGGGTCTTCAACGACCGCGGCGCATGCCTGGCCGGCGCCGTCCTCGACGACGGCCTGCTGCCCGGCGTGGTGCAGCTGGCCACCGGCGCCTGGTACGACCCGCTCGACCCGGCCGACCCCGGCTCGATGTGCGTGCACGGCAACCCCAACGTGCTCACCGCCGACGTCGGCACGTCGCGTCTCGCACGCGGCTGCACGGGCCAGCACGTGCTCGTGCAGATCGAGCGCTTCGACGGCGAACTGCCGCCGGTCCGGGCCTACGACCCGCCGGTGATCCGCACCCGCTGACCCGCCCGGCTTCCCGTGCGCCGAGCGAATGTATCCCTCGCTACCGCTGCGGAGATCGACGATACATTCGCTCGGAGCCGGGCCCGGCGGTCACAGCCCTAGCGAGCGCTGCACCTCGCGCAGCGTCTGCGCCGACGCCCGCAGCCCGGCGGCCTCGTCGGGCGAGAGGGGGATCTCGAGCACCCGGCCGGCGCCGCGGCCGTCGACGATCGTCGGCAGCGACAGGCACACCCCGTCGATCCCGTGCACGCCGCGCTGCAGCGTCGAGACCGGCAGCACCCGGTGCTGGTCTCTCAGCACCGCCTCCACAATCCGGGCGGTGGACAGGCCGATGGCCAGATTGGTGGCGCCCTTGCCCAGGATGATCTCGTAGGCGCTGCGGACCACCCGCGTGGAGATCTGCTCCCGGATCGCCGCGTCGAACGCCGCCGCACCGTTCTCGTCCCGGTACTCCGTGGCCGGCACCCCGCCCACCGTCGCGCTCGACCACAGCGTGATCTCGGAGTCGCCGTGCTCGCCGACGATGAGGGCGTGCACGTTCTCCACCGCGATGCCGACGTGCTGCGCGACGAGGAAGCGCAACCGCCCGGAGTCGAGAACCGTGCCGGACCCGAGGATCTGTCCGGCGGGGGCGTCGGTCGCGCGGATCGCCGCATACGTCACCACGTCGACCGGGTTGCTGACGAACAGCACCACGGCGTCGGGGGAGAGCGCGAGGAGGGCGGGCGTGAGCTCCTGCACGATGCGCACGTTCGCCGCCGCCAGCTCGAGCCGTGACTGGCCCGGCTTCTGCTTGGCGCCCGCCGTTACGACGATCAGGTCGGAGCCGGCGGTGACGGCGAGGTCGTCGGCGCCGTCGATGCGGCACGCGGGGGCGAACTGGGTGCCGTGGTTCAGGTCGAGCACCTCGGCCCGCACCTTGTCGGTGTTCGGATCGAACAGGGCTAGCGAATCCGCGGAGCCACGGATCAGGCATGCGTAGGCGACGGCGGTGCCGACGCTGCCGGCGCCGACGATCGAAACCTTGGACTTGCGGGACGCACGGGTCGTCGACATGGACTCGATCGTCGTCGCTCGGCGCTCGATCCGCAGCCCGACCGCGCGGCCGCTAGCCTTCGAACCATGAGCGTTCCACCGTTCGACGCCGTGCTGTTCGACTTCTCCGGCACGTTGTTCCGGCTCGAGGAGGACGAATCCTGGCTGGCCGACGTCACCGACGACCGGGGCGAACCGTTCGACGTGCACCGGCAGGCCGAGTTGATGCGCCGGATGACCGCCCCGACCGGCCAGCCCGTCGAGATGGATGCCGCCGAGCATCACGCCTGGATCAACCGCGACCGGGATCCCCGCTGGCACCGCGACGCCTACCTCACGGTGCTGCGCCGCTCCGGGGTCGCCGACGAGGAGCAGGCCCTCGGCCTGTACGCGAAGCTGACCGATCCGCGTTGCTGGACGGTGTACCCGGACACGGTCCCGGTGATCGAGGCGCTCGCCGGCGAGGGCCTCGCCGTGGCGGTGCTGAGCAACATCGCCTTCGACATCCGGCCGGCGTTCGCGGCGCTCGGCATCGACGACCTGGTGTCGGAGTTCGTGTTGTCCTTCGAAGTCGGCGCGGTCAAGCCGGAGCCGGAGATCTTCCGCCACGCCGTCGATGCGCTCGGTGTGTCCCCGGAGCGCACGCTGATGGTGGGCGACAGCGAGGAGGCCGACGGCGCGGCCCGCCGCATCGGCTGCTCGTTCGCTCTCGTGGAGCCGCTGCCCACCGCCGAGCGTCGCCGGGGGTTGTGGCGGGCCCTGTTCGCGGCCGGCCTCAGTCCTTCGGAACCAGGCGCAGGGAGATCGAGTTGATGCAGTACCGCTGATCGGTCGGGGTCGGATACCCCTCGCCCTCGAACACGTGCCCGAGGTGGCTGTGGCAGGACGCGCACAGTACCTCCACCCGGCGCATGCCGAGGGAGTCGTCGGACCGCAGGATCACCGCGTCGCTCGTCGCCGGATCGAAGAAGGAGGGCCACCCGCAGTGCGAATGGAACTTCTCGGTGCTGCGGAACAGTTCGGTCCCGCAGGCGCGGCACTCGTACACGCCCTCGGTCTCCGTGTCGGTGTACTCGCCGACGAAGGGCCGCTCGGTGCCGGCCTGCCGCAGCACCGCGTACTCCTCGGGGGTGAGGCGCGCGCGCCATTCGTCGTCGCTCAGGGACACCTTCGGCGCGGGTTCGGTCGGGACAGCGTCAGCCATGCGCTCCACGCTAGCCCTCACCGCGGTTCGTCGCCACGAGCTCGGCCTGCGGCTCGGTCTTGCGTTCCGGCAACAGGAACGAGGGCTCGATGCCGTCCGCCAGCCGGCCCTCCCGCCGGGCGGCCAGGTACCGGTCGAGCAGCACCGCGAAGATCACGATGAGCAGCAGCGACCAGCCGAACGTCGTCTTCATGTACTCCGCGGCGCGGCCGGCCTCCGGCCACCGCCCCGACAGCCAGCTGTCGTAGCTCATGAAGCCGTAGACCGCGAGCCACGCCGGCCAGTTCCGCATCACCGAGTTGGGCAGCAGCACCGTCATCAGCAGCGGGAACAGCATCATCGAGTAGTACATCTGGCCGAGCGAACCGAGCAGGAACGACGCGGTGAGCAGCACCCCGGTGCTCGTGCCGACGAAGAACAGGTCGTCGTGGCGGCAGTACCGGTACAGCAGCCACAGCGAGACGACGACCATGAGGCCCAGCACGACGCGCAGCGCCAGGATCAACCACGCCGGCAGGCCGTAGTACATGCCGTTGCCGACGATCGCGCTGTTGAAGTAGTCGCGCGCCTCGAACAGGTACGGCGTGGTGCGCTCGACGAACGCCCACGCATCCACCGAGAGCGGCCACGCGACGAGCGTCAGTCCGAGGGGCACCGCCGCGGCGGTGGCGAACACCTTCCACTGCCGGCGCACGAACGGAATCAGCAGCAGCGGCGCGAGGATCGGTTTGACCGCGAACGTCAGCCCGATCGCGACGCCCGCCCACAGGTCGCGCCGCCGGAGCAGCAGCGCCAGGAAGGCGACCTCGCCGAGCAGGACGAGGCCGTTGATGTTGGTGAACACCAGGGTGTTCGTCACGGTCTCGGAACTGAACGCCGCGAGCAGCAGGATCGGCGCGAGCACGGAGTCGAGGCCGTAGCCGAACATTCGCAGCAGCAGGTACAGCGCCACGATGATCGCGATCGCGTTGGCGATGATGAACAGCCACCGCGACCGCTCCGGGTCGATCACCGCGATCGGGGAGATCAGCAGGGTCCCGGACGGCGGGTACAGGTAGTGCGGGTCCACCCACTCGAAGTTCGCGGTGTACACGGGCCGGCGGTTGAGAAACGCCAGGGCCGCGTTGTAGACGGGGGTGAAATCGTCGGTGCGGAATCCGTTGACGGCCTTGACCGCCACACGGTGCAGCACCGTGAGCACGGCCAACGGCCACACAACGCACTTGACCACCTCCGCGGTGGTGCGGGCGGTGCGGGGCTCGAGGCGGCTGAGGAACACTACGGCACGGTACACCGGGAGCCGGTGGTGGCCACCCACCGTCCCCTCCTCGCGGCGCCGGGCCCGGGCCGCGTCGGACGCGGGGTCACGCCGGGCACAGGCTGCCGTTCGGCGGCAGTGCACCGGTGTCGAGATACGCCGCCACCCGTGCCTGGATGCAGCCGGAGTGCAGGGCCGCGGAGTATCCGGCGCCCTGCCACGACAGCGCCGCCCACCGCGCCGAGACGGCGGTGAGGGCTCCGGTGACCGACTCGAGCCCCGCGCTGCCGACGAGCGGGTCGGCGGCGCCCGTCGTCACCAGCACGGGCACGCGGACCTCCGCCGGCAGCGGCGGGGTCGGCATGCTCGGCCAGGCGCCGCACGCGGTGAGACCGATCGCCGCGTCGCCACCGAACAGCGGATAGTTCGCCGACCACATCCGCTGCAGCTCGGCGGCCCGTGCCGTCGTGGGCCACCGCTGCCCGTCGCTGCAGCGGGAGACGAATTGCCCGTCGGACAACAGCACGGCCTCGGCGGCGCCGACGAACTCGAGCATCGGCGTCACGTCGCCCGCGCCGGCCGCGGACAGTGCGTCGGACAGCTCGCGGACCCGGGTCGGCGCGTCGCTGCGGGGGGTCCCCAGGAACCACGTCACCGCGGTGAGCAGGGAGTTCGACGACAGCGGGGCGAGCGTGCCGGCCGCGGCGCGGGCGTGCAGATCCTCGAGCGCGGCCCGCGGATCCGGTCCCAGCGAGCACGCCAGCGCGACGCACTGGCGGGCGAACGCGTCGACCGCCGACTCTGCGCCGCGCACCCGGCTCTCGGCGAGCAGCTCGGCGTCGGCGGTGGCCGCGGCGGGGGAGTCGAGGACGAGACGGCCGAGGGTCGTCGGGTACTTCGACGCGTAGGCCAGGGCGACCGTGGCGCCGTTGCCGATGCCGAGCACGCCGATCCGCTCGACGCCCCAGGTGGTGCGCAGCTGCTCGAGATCGTCGGCGGCGTGGGCGGCACCGAACAGCAGTTCCTGCGGCTGCAGGTAGTCGGTGCATGCGATGGTGGCCTGCCGGCCGAGCTCGGCGACCCGGTCGGGACCGTCGCCGGTACGGCCGAACTGTCCGTGGTCGGCCAGGGCGCGTCGGTCCGCTCCGAAGATGCACTCGATCGGCTGGGACGCACCGAGGCCGCGCCGATCCACCGCGACGACCGGCCGGGAGGCCACGAGCTCGGCGAGCGAGCCGGTCGACAGCGCGGCCAGCGCCCGGGTGGAGGGCAGGTCCGCCCCCGTCGTCATGACGAGCGGGGCCGCATCGGTGGGGGTCTGCGCCAGCCGGGCACGCAGCACGTCGAGGGGGAACGAGCCCGGCACGGTGCCCGCGGCGTCGATCGCGGCCGGAATCTGGGCGCACTCGAGGACGAGACCCGTCGGGCCCGGCGGCAGGGCCTGCGCGGCGAGGGTGTCGGCGGTGCAGTCGCGCCAGTCCAGGTCCCGGGCGGGCACCGGCAACTCGGGCGCGACGGCCGGGTCCTCGCCGGTGGGGGTGGCCCGGCCGTCCGCCTCCTGCACCACGGCGACGTCGGGACGTACCGAGGGGCCCGCCCCGCACGCGGCGGTCATCGCTCCGAGCACGACGATGCCCATCGTGAGCACACCGGTTCTGCGCATGGGCACAGCCTGCCAGGTCGGTGCGGCGGGCCGCGCACGTGACCGGATCGTCCGATCCGCCGGGCGTGACGATCAGGTGTACGCGATGTGAAGTAGGTCGCAATCTGCCCTCGGTGTACCGGTCGCCTCGAGCTCCGGCCCTACCCTGGAGAAATGCACGAACGTCTCGTCGATCGCAATCCCGTGGTGCCGTCCGACCAACTGGTGGCCCAGATGGTTCCGCCCGCGATGTTCGACGACGTGAGCTTCGCGTCCTACATTCCCGATCCGAACGAGCCGAGCCAGGCGACCGCCGTCCGGACGGCGGAGGAGTTCGCTCACAAGATCGCCAAGATCCGGGGCGGTGGCCGGCGCGGCCTGTTCGGCCGCAAGGCGCCGTCCACCGGTGCCGGGCTCTACCTCGACGGCGGCTTCGGTGTCGGCAAGACCCACCTGCTGGCCTCGATCTTCCACGCGGCGCCGTCGCCGAAGGCGTTCGGCACGTTCGTAGAGCTGACCCACGTGGTCGGCGCTCTCGGCTTCAACAAGGCCGTCGAGGAGCTGTCGAGCCACAGCGTGCTGTGCATCGACGAGTTCGAACTCGACGACCCGGGCGACACGATGCTGGTGTCCCGGCTGCTGACCGAGCTGTCCGCGCGAGGCGTGTCCATCGTCGCGACGTCCAACACCCTGCCCGGGCAGCTGGGGGAGGGCCGATTCGCGGCGCAGGACTTCCTGCGCGAGATCAAGAAGCTCGCCGCCATCTTCGAGACCATCCGCGTGGACGGTCCCGACTACCGCCACCGCGACCTGCCGCCGGCACCGGACCCGATCAGCTCCGAGGACCTGCTCGATCGTGCCGATGAGGTGGCCGGCGCCACCCTCGACGACTTCGACGAATTGTGCGCGCACCTGAGCACACTGCACCCGTCGCGGTACGGCAAGCTCGTCGAGGGCGTCCCGGCGGTTTTCCTCAACGGGGTCCATCCCGCTCACGACCAGTCGGTGGCCCTGCGCCTGGTGGTTCTCGCCGACCGGCTCTACGACGCGAGCATCCCGGTGACCGTGGCCGGCGCGAAGCTGGACGAGATCTTCACCGCCGAGATGCTCGCCGGCGGCTACCGCAAGAAGTACCTGCGCGCGACGTCGCGCCTGCTGGCACTGTCGCGGTTCGAGACCGCGGCCAGCTGAGTCACGCGCCCGGCGGACGCCGCCGCGAGCGGAGTACCCCGCGTCAGAGGGTGCGTTGCATGACGTAGTCGTGGTGGGTCTGCGAGCCGACCTGGAACGTCCGCGTCCCCACGACCCCGAACTCGTTCTTGGCGTAGAACCGCCGGGCGCGCGAGTTCTGTTGGTTGACCCCCAGCCACAGCCCCCGGCAGCCGGACGCCCGGGCGTGGTCGACGATGGCAGCCATCAGTGCCGCGGCAACACCGGTGCCGTGCTTGCCCGGGAGCACGTAGAGCTTGCTGATCTCGGTGGTCGGCAGCGCCGTCACGGCTTCGCGGACCGCCGGGTCGGTCGGTTCGGCATCGATCGCCATGAGGTAGCCCACGATCTCGCCACCGACCGTCGCCTTGAGGACGATGCGGGTCGGGTCGGTGAGGTACTCGCTGAACCGTTCCGCGGACAGGGTCTCGTCGATGAAGGCGGCGATGTCCTCCTGGGAGGCATCGGACGGGCAGGCCAGGGGGAACGTGGTGGCCGCGACGTCGGCGATGGTCTCGGCATCCCAGATCCCGGCCTGCTCGACGGAGACGTTCGCGGTGGATTCCTCGAGTGACGGCGTTGGCATAGCAACCAGTAGATCACTCGGCGCTCCGCCGCGGCGACGCTCGGGGGACGGAACACGCCCGAGGTCCGGAAATGGCTGAACCCCAGCCTTGGATGGGGGGTCATGGCTGGGGTTCATTACCATCGGGGGGATGGCACCTCCGACAATACATGAGGGATTCCTCAGGTTCCAGCCGGGTGGGTCACGGTTCGGTCACGCGTCGGTCACCGGGGTGGTTGCCTTCTGCAGGCCGACGCTCTATTGTGGGCTCTCATGAAGCGCGTACTCGTAGTTCACCGCCGTAGCGGGGTCTGATTCGGACCGACCCCTCGCTGCGGGTCGTTGAGCTACCTGTCGGTCCTCCCTTCGCGCGGAAGACCTCCTTCGATGAACGCCTTCACCTCCACCGCTCTGATCCCTGCCGCCGGCGACACGGACGCCCCCCGCTCGGCGCCGATCGATCCGTTCGCCGCCCGCTACGGTCGGTTCCTGCCGCGCGAGCTGCGCGCCGAGTCCGCCGGCATGAGCTGGGCCGAGTTCACCGCCACCTATGCACCGCAGCACGGGCCCGTCCGCCTCGGTGGCTGGTCCGCCGAGAGTGCGCGCGCCGGCCGCTGCAACTACGAGGCCACGTTCGGCGTGGGAGGGACCATCCACACCGCCGCGGCGACCGCCACCGGCCCGGTGTCTGCGATGACCGTCATGATGCACACCCTCGGGATGCCGCTCGAGATCCTCTCGTTCCACCAGTTCGACCTCGGTGACACCCATGCGACGTTCCTGCTCTGCGAAGCGGACGGCCGCCGGCTCTGGAGCATGGGAATCGCGGCGACCGGGACCGAATCGGCGCTGCGCGCGATGACCGCCGGCGCCAACCGGCTGCACGCCTCCCGCTGACGGGGTGGCGACACGGCGAAGGCCCTCCCGGTCGGGAGGGCCTTCGCCGTGTGGATGGTGCGCGATACTGGGATTGAACCAGTGACCTCTTCCGTGTCAGGGAAGCGCTCTCCCGCTGAGCTAATCGCGCGGGGTGGTGGAGCGGATGACGGGATTCGAACCCGCGACCCTCACCTTGGCAAGGTGATGCGCTACCAGCTGCGCTACATCCGCATGTGCACTTCTCTTCCCGGTGGCCCGGGTCGAGAAGTGCGGGGTGAAACCTGGTCGATCGTGGTGCGCGATACTGGGATTGAACCAGTGACCTCTTCCGTGTCAGGGAAGCGCTCTCCCGCTGAGCTAATCGCGCGAGGTGGAGACGGGAATCGAACCCGTGTGCACGGCTTTGCAGGCCGTTGCCTCACCACTCGGCCACTCCACCGTAAAAGGTCGAGTCCAACCTCTCGAGCGGATGACGGGATTCGAACCCGCGACCCTCACCTTGGCAAGGTGATGCGCTACCAGCTGCGCTACATCCGCATCGCACCGTCCGGCGTCGTGCTCTCCGTGGTGCGGTTGAGAACATTAGCCGACCATCGTCAGAACACACAAATCTGCAGGTGAGGGCGCGGACGAGGCGTCCTCGTGGGTCGTGAGGGCCCTTGTCGGCCCCGGCGTGCGGGCTCCGGCAGATCCGGCGTGCGCGGCGCGGTCTCCCGCGCCGCGGCCGGTGGCGGTGCGCCCGGCCTCCGTCGCCACCGAAAACGGGGGCGACCAGGCGATTCGTGTTCACTCGGTGGGCGTGTTAATGTTCCTTCTCGTTCGAGCCGCTGCGAAGCGGCCCGGTCCCGTGGCTCAGTGGAAGAGCGTCCCGTTCACACCGGGGAGGTCGCTGGTTCGATCCCAGCCGGGACCACAGCACCGACGAAGGGCACCCCCACGGGGGTGCCCTTCGTCGTTTCGGGCGCGGCTCGATTCGCGCCCGGACGGAACAGCCGTCGGCGGAGCGGTCGTGACCTGCGCATTCATCGGACCGCACTGCGCTGATGGCAGGATTGCGGTCGGTGTGAGGAGGATGCGGCTGATGAGTGTCGCCGACAACAACTGGCCCCTGGTCGGGGCCACAGGAGCACGATTCGGATCTGCCGGCCGACGGCGGAAGGACCGCCCGGCTCCGGCCCCCGGCGCGACCGACCGGCACGAGGCCGCGCCCGCGGTGGACCCGCCGGCGACGGGTGCCTTCGCGACCGTCGCCGCCGCGGCGTCGACCCCGATGCCGGCCGTCGTGACCGCGGTCCCGCGGGAAGAGGAGCCGAGCGGGGCGCAGCCGTCATTCGTGCGGCCTTTCGTGCGCAGCCAGGGCCGGACCCGCGCCGAGGTGGATCTCCCGCTCGAGGTCCTCGTCTCGGCCGTGCCCGACGCCGTGGGAACCCCGGGCCTCGAAGAACACCGCACCATCCTGGCGCTGTGCGCCGAACCCCGCTCCATCATGGAGATCGCGGCTCTGGCCAAGCTGCCCCTGGGCGTCGCGCGGGTCCTGGTGGGCGACCTCGCCGCCACCGGAGAACTCACCGTCCACCGGACCGTCGACGGGGTCGGCCCCGACGCCCAGTTGCTGTCGCGGGTTCTCGGCGGACTGCGCCGCCTGTAACCTGCACCGCTCCAGCCTGCACCGCTCCAGCCTGCACCGCTCCACCCCGCACCGCTCCCTGCGGTGCCCGGGTGAACGGGCGACCGGGGTGGTGTCGATAGCATGGTCTGGTTGCCGACGCGTGGCATGCCCCGCGGCGTCGGTGGCACCCACCACCGGCACGAGCCCGAGGAGCCCACCACAGTGACGACGCCCGCATCCGTAGACCCAGCCGTGCTCGTCCGGGTGCCCGCGGGGACCACTGCCGGTGCCGCCCTCCGGGAGGCCGGCCTACCCAACAGCGGACCCGACGCGATCGTCGTGGTCCGCGACGGCGAGGGCCGGCTGCGCGACCTGTCGTGGACGCCGGAACAGGACACCGAGATCGAGCCGGTCGCCGCCGGTACCGAGGACGGCCGCTCCGTCATCCGGCACTCCGCGGCACACGTCCTCGCCCAGGCCGTGCAGCAGGAATTCCCGGAGGCCAAACTGGGCATCGGGCCCCCGATCAAGGACGGCTTCTACTACGACTTCCAGGTCGACCGGCCCTTCACCCCGGAGGACCTCGCGAAGCTCGAGAAGCGCATGAAGCAGATCGTCAAGGGCGCGCAGCGGTTCTCCCGGCGCGTCGTCGAGAACCTGGACGACGCACGCGAGGAACTGAAGAACGAGCCGTTCAAGCTCGAACTGATCAGTGAGAAGTCGGCCGGCAACAGTTCCCTCGACGAGGACCCCGAGATCATGGAGGTCGGCGGCGCGGAACTGACGATCTACGACAACCTCAACCCGCGGACGGGCGAGAAGATCTGGGGCGACCTGTGCCGCGGCCCGCACATCCCCACCACCAAGTACATCCCGGCGTTCAAGCTCACCCGCAGCTCCGCCGCCTACTGGCGCGGTGACCAGGACAACGCCGGCCTGCAGCGCATCTACGGCACCGCGTGGGAATCCGCAGAGGCACAGGAGCGCCACCTCGAGCTGCTCGCCGAGGCCGAGCGCCGCGACCACCGCAAGCTCGGCAACGAACTCGACCTGTTCAGCTTCCCCGACGAGCTCGGCTCGGGCCTGCCGGTGTTCCATCCCAAGGGCGGCATCATCCGCCAGGAGATGGAGAACTACTCGCGCCAGCGGCACGTCGAGGCCGGCTACGAGTTCGTGTACTCCCCGCACATCACCAAGGGGCACCTCTACGAGGTGTCCGGTCACCTCGACTGGTACCGCGACGGCATGTTCCCGGCGATGCACATCGACGAGGAACTCAACGAGGACGGCACCGTGCGCAAGCCCGGCCAGGACTACTACCTCAAGCCGATGAACTGCCCGATGCACAACCTCGTCTTCCGCTCCCGCGGCCGCTCCTACCGCGAACTGCCGCTGCGGCTCTTCGAGTTCGGCTCGGTCTACCGGTACGAGAAGTCCGGCGTCGTCCACGGCCTGACCCGGGTGCGCGGCATGACGCAGGACGACGCGCACATCTACTGCACCCGCGAGCAGATGCGCGACGAGCTGACCACGACGCTGAACTTCGTCCTCGACCTGCTGAGGGACTACGGCCTCGAGGACTACCACCTCGAGCTGTCGACGAAGAACCCCAAGAAGTTCGTCGGCGACGACGTCCTGTGGGAGGAGGCCACCGACACGCTGCGCGAGGTCGCCGAGGCCTCCGGGCTCGACCTCGTGCCGGACCCGGGTGGCGCCGCCTTCTACGGGCCGAAGATCTCCGTCCAGGTTCAGGACGCGCTCGGGCGCAGCTGGCAGATGTCGACGATTCAGCTCGACTTCAACCTGCCCGAGCGGTTCGAGCTCGAATACACCGGTCCCGACGGCAGCAAGCATCGGCCGGTCATGATCCACCGGGCCCTGTTCGGTTCGATCGAGCGCTTCTTCGGCGTGCTCACCGAGCACTACGCCGGCGCCTTCCCGGCGTGGCTCGCCCCCGTGCAGGTCGTCGGTATCCCCGTCGCGGAGGCCTTCGAGGATCACCTGTTCGACGTCACCCGGCAGCTGAAGGCGGCCGGGGTGCGTGCCGAGGTCGACACCAGCGACGACCGGATGCAGAAGAAGATCCGCAACCACACCACGCAGAAGGTGCCGTTCATGCTGCTCGCGGGCGAGCGTGACGTCGAGGCCGGGGCGGTCAGCTTCCGGTTCCGCGACGGCACCCAGGTCAACGGCGTGCCCGTGGCCGACGCGGTCCGTCTGGTCACCGAGTGGATCGGACGGCGGGAGAACGCCTCGCCCACCGCGGAGCTCGTCGCTCCCGTCGACCGGGGCGGCGCCGCGTGAGCGGCGACTGCTCCGACGACGCCCTCGTCGATCGCGGGGCCGGAGAACCCGACCACCTGCAGCGGCTGTGGTCGCCCCACCGGATGTCGTACATCGCGGAGGCACCACGATCCAAGGAGGCGCCGTACGAGCCCTTCACCGACATCCCGAAGATGCGGGACGAGGAGGGCCTCGTCGTCGCGCGCGGCGAGCACGTGTATGCGGTGCTCAACCTGTACCCCTACAATCCCGGCCATCTGATGGTCGTGCCGTACCGCCGGGTCGCCAACCTCGAGGACCTGACCCCCGAGGAGAGCACCGAGTTGATGGCATTCGCGCAGCGGGCGATCCGGGTCATCAAGAGCGTCTCGCGGCCGCACGGCTTCAACGTGGGTCTCAACCTCGGGGCCGCCGCCGGCGGCTCGCTCGCCGAACACCTGCACCTGCACGTGGTGCCGCGCTGGGGCGGCGATGCCAACTTCATCACCGTCCTCGGCGGCGCCAAGGTCATGCCGCAGCTGCTTCGGGACACCCGCGCGTTGCTCGCGGCGGCCTGGAACGAGTGACGCCGCACCGGGCCCCGGCTCCGGTGTCCGTCGCCGCCCCCGCCTGTATGTTTGTCGCCGTTCGCGGGCGTGGCAGGATCGTGTCCCGGACGCAACGGTGTGAACGGAAGACGGGGGTCGGTGGATGCTGAGCTTTTTCGGGCGTGCGTCGGTGTCGAAGGTCACCGCCCCGCTCGGCAGGGCCTTGATCCGCACCGGCCTCACGCCGGACGCGGTGACACTCATCGGCACCGTTGCGACGATCGCCGCTGCCGTGACGCTGTTCCCGATGGGGCAGCTGTTCTGGGGCGCGATGGTGATCTGGCTGTTCGTGATGTTCGACATGCTCGACGGTGCGATGGCCCGGGCCCGCGGGGGCGGCACCCGATTCGGCGCCGTCCTCGACGCCACCTGTGACCGCGTCGCCGACGGCGCGATCTTCGCCGGGCTGGCCTGGTGGGCGGTCTACGGGGAACAGAGCCGACCGTTGCTGATCGCAACTCTGATCTGCCTGGTCACCTCCCAGGTCATCTCGTATGCCAAGGCCCGCGCCGAAGCGAGTGGCCTGTCCGCCGACGGTGGCCTGATCGAGCGGCCCGACCGGCTCGTCATCGTGCTGGTCGGCGCCGGCGTCACCGGACTCGGCGTGTGGTGGGCGATCCACGCCGCCATGTGGCTGCTCGCCGCCGGCTCGGTGATCACCGTGTTCCAGCGGGTGCTCGCCGTGCGCCGCTCCCCGGACGCCCGCGAGCTGCTGCCCCTGCCGTCGTCGACCCCGGCCGACGGAGACGCCCGATGAGCGCGACCGAACGTGCCTCCGACCTCGGCTACGCCGCCGGGTGGCGGCTCGTGCGGGCGCTGCCCGAGTCCACCGCCTGCCGGCTGTTCGACCTCGGCGCCGACGTCGCCGCCCGGCGCCACGGTGGCCCGCAGCAGTTGCGCCGCAACCTCGCCCGGGTCCTGGGCGTGCCCGCGGCGCAGGTCCCGGACGAGCTGATCCGGCAGTCCGTGCGGTCCTACGCCCGCTACTGGCGGGAAGCGTTCCGGCTGCCCTCGATGGACCTGACCGTGACGGCTGCCGCCCTCGATCACGCCGTCGAGGGCCGCGAGCACATCGAGCAGGCACTGGCGGCCGGGCGCGGTGCGATCCTCGCGCTGCCGCACAGCGGGAACTGGGACATGGCCGGCGTGTGGTGCACGCAGACCTACGGTGGCCTGGCGACGGTGGCCGAACGCCTGCGCCCCGAATCGCTCTACCAGCGGTTCGTCGCGTACCGCGAGAGCCTCGGCTTCGAGATCTTCCCGCTCAGCGGGGGCGAGACGCCGCCGTTCGACCGGCTCGAGACGCGGCTGCGCGAGAACCGGATCGTCTGCCTGCTCGGCGAGCGCGACCTGGCCCGCAAGGGCGTGCCGGTGACGTTCTTCGGAGAGCCGACCCGCATGCCCGCCGGCCCGGCGAAGCTCGCCGCCGAGACCGGCGCGCCGCTGCTGCCGGTGCACTGCTGGTTCACCGACGGCGGCTGGGGTTTCCGGGTCCACCCCGAGATCGACGTCACCGGCGGGATCGGGCCGGCGACACAGGCCCTCGCCGACTGCTTCGCCGCCGACATCGCCGAACACCCCGCGGACTGGCACATGCTGCAACCGCTCTGGCTCGACGACCTCTCCGAGGCCCGCCTGGCCCGGATGGAGGCGCGGTGAAGATCGGGATGGTGTGCCCGTACTCCTTCGACGTACCGGGCGGGGTGCAGGCGCACGTCGTGGACCTGGCCAACGTGCTCATCGAACGCGGCCACAAGGTCAGCGTCCTCGCCCCGGCGTCCGACAGCACGGAGCTGCCGGACTTCGTCGTCTCCGCCGGGCGCGCCGTCGCCATCCCCTACAACGGGTCCGTGGCGCGCCTGAGCTTCGGTCCCGTGTCCTATGCGCGGGTCCGGCGGTGGATCAACGACAACGACTTCGACGTCCTGCACATCCACGAGCCGAACGCGCCGAGCCTGTCGATGCTCGCGCTGAAGATCGCCGAGGGCCCCATCGTCGCGACGTTCCACACGTCGACGACCAAATCGCTGGTGCTGAGTACCTTCCAGGGTGTGCTGCAGCCGTACCTCGAGAAGATCAGCGGCCGCATCGCCGTGTCCGAACTCGCCCGGCGCTGGCAGGTGACGTCGCTCGGCTCGGACGCCGTGGAGATCCCGAACGGTGTCGACGTGTCCTCGTTCGCTCACGCCCCGACGCTGCCCGGGTATCCCCGCGCCGGCCGCACCGTGCTGTTCCTCGGCCGGTACGACGAGCCGCGCAAGGGCATGGCGGTGCTGCTCGGCGCGCTGCCGCTGCTCGTCGAGCACTACCCGGACCTCGAGATCGTCGTGGTCGGCCGCGGGGACGAGGACCGGTTGCGCAAGGAGGCCGGCCGGTATGCACGGCACCTGCGGCTGCTCGGCCAGGTGTCCGACGCGGAGAAGGCCTCGGCGATGCGCAGCGCCGACGTGTACTGCGCCCCCAACCTCGGTGGGGAGAGCTTCGGGATCGTGCTGGTGGAGGCGATGGCCGCCGGTACCCCTGTGGTGGCCGGCGAACTCGACGCGTTCCGCCGGGTACTGCGCGACGGGCGCGCCGGCGTGCTCGTCCCGCTGGGCGACTCGGAGGCTCTCGCTGCCGCGATCCGCGGCCTGCTCGACGACGGTGCCCGCCGTCGCGCCCTGGTGGCGGCGGCGAACGAGATCGTCGGCGCCTACGACTGGCCGGTGGTGGCCGAGCAGATCCTGCGCGTGTACGAAACCGTCACCGTCGGCGCCGGGCCGGTTCGGGAGGTCCGGTCGTGAGGTGCGAGCGGGCGACGGCACCGCGTGAGGGGAGTGGGACGTGACGCTGTCCGCGGTCACCGTTCTCGTCCTGGCGCTGATCTCCGCGATCATCGTCGCGCTCGGGTTGTGGGCCTACGGCACGGCCAACCGGCTGGACCGGCTCCACGTGCGGTCGGACCTCTCCTGGCAGGCGCTCGACGCCGCCCTGGCCCGTCGCGCCGTGGTGGGGCGCGGCATCGCGGCCTCCACCCCGGTCGCGGAGGGCCGTCGGCTGGCCGCGCTGGCCGACCGCGCCGAACGGGCGGACCGTGCCGAACGGGAATCGGCGGAGAACGCGCTGTCGGCCGCGTTGGCCGCGGTGGACACCGAGCGGCTGCGACCGCAGTTGGTGGCCGAACTCGCCGATGCCGAGGCGCGGGTGCTGATCGCACGGCGGTTCCACAACGACGCCGTCCGCGACACGCTGACGCTGCGCAGCCGCCGGCCGGTGCGCTGGTTGCATCTCGGCGGCACGGCGCCGTTGCCGAACTACTTCGAGATCGCCGAGCGCTCGAACCCGGCCGCGGCGACGGGCCTGTCGCTCGACGAGACACGCACCTCGGCGCGGGTGGTGCTGTTCGACCACGAGGGACGGGTGCTGCTGCTGCGGGGCCACGACCCGACCACGCCGGACGTGCACTTCTGGTTCACCGTCGGCGGTGCGGTCGAGGTGGGGGAGACGCTGCGCGCGGCCGCCGTCCGCGAGGTGGGGGAGGAGACCGGGTTGCCGGTCGCGCCCGAGCAGCTGTGCGGGCCCATGTGGCGGCGGGTGGCGGTGTTCCCCTTCAACGGCGAGCTCATCCGTTCGGAGGAACTGTTCTTCGCACTGCAGACGCCCGCCTTCGAGCCGGGCGACGGCGGATTCACCGACCTCGAGCGCCGCATGAGCCTCGAGCACCGCTGGTTCGCGGAGGGCGAGATCCGGGACCTGCAGCGCCACGGCGAGGCCGTGTATCCGCAGGACCTCGCAGACCTGCTGGGGGAGGCGCGCGACGTCGCCGTGCGTCGTGTGGAGCCGGAGGTCCGCGCCATCCGGTGAACGCCGGCACTCGATGCCTGCGAGGCAGGCGGAGTCCGATGCCTGCGAGGCAGGCGGAGTCCGATGCCTGCGAGGCAGGCCAGGGCCTCGCGACTGGCTATGGGACGGTCACCGCGGTGCCCCTAGAATCGGGAGCGGCGCCGCGACGTGCCCGAATCCGTCCGCCGCGTCAGTTTCTGCAGGCCACACCCCAGGAGTTCTTGCTGTGAGCAGCCCCGAGTCCGTTCCCACCACCGGCACCGCCCGCGTCAAGCGCGGTATGGCCGAGATGCTCAAGGGCGGCGTGATCATGGACGTGGTCACCCCCGAGCAGGCGAAGATCGCCGAGGACGCGGGTGCCGTCGCCGTCATGGCGCTCGAGCGCGTCCCCGCCGACATCCGCGCCCAGGGGGGCGTGTCCCGCATGTCCGACCCGGACATGATCGAAGGCATCATTGCGGCCGTGTCCATCCCCGTGATGGCCAAGGCCCGCATCGGTCACTTCGTCGAGGCACAGATCCTGCAGGCCCTCGGCGTGGACTACGTCGACGAGTCGGAGGTGCTCACCCCCGCCGACTACGAGAACCACATCGACAAGTTCGCCTTCACCGTGCCGTTCGTGTGCGGCGCGACCAACCTCGGTGAGGCGCTGCGCCGTATCAACGAGGGCGCGGCGATGATCCGCTCCAAGGGCGAGGCCGGCACCGGCGACGTCTCCAACGCCACCACCCACATGCGCAAGATCCGCCAGGAGATCCGGCGGCTGACCTCCCTGCCCGAGGACGAGCTGTACGTCGCGGCCAAGGAACTGCAGGCGCCGTACGACCTGGTGGTCGAGGTCGCCAAGGCCGGCAAGCTGCCGGTGACGCTGTTCACGGCCGGCGGCATCGCCACCCCGGCCGATGCGGCGATGATGATGCAGCTCGGCGCCGAGGGCGTGTTCGTCGGCTCGGGCATCTTCAAGTCCGGCAACCCCGCCGAGCGTGCCGCCGCGATCGTCAAGGCCACCACCTTCTACGACGACCCGGACGTGCTCGCGAAGGTCTCGCGTGGCCTGGGCGAGGCCATGGTCGGCATCAACGTCGACGACATCCCGGTGCCGCACCGCCTCGCCGAGCGGGGCTGGTAGACCCCACCGCCGCCGGCATCCCCGCGTGCGACGGGAGCCTCCGACCGTGTCGGAGGCTCCCGTCGCTTCTCGCCGGGCCCCTGCGGATAGCCTGTCGCAGGACTGGGAAGGAGCCCGCATGGCGAAGATCGAGGAGATCCTGGCGCTCGAACACCTCGAGAAGAACATCTTCCGGGGCGTGGCGACGGAGACGTCGCTGCAGCGCACCTTCGGGGGGCAGGTCGCCGGACAGGCGCTGGTATCCGCGGTGCGCACCGTCGATCCCGCGTACTCGGTGCATTCGCTGCACGGGTACTTCGTCCGCCCCGGCAACCCCGCAAAGCCGATCGTGTATCTCGTCGACCCGATCCGCGACGGCCGGTCGTTCGGCACCCGGCGGGTGACCGCCGTGCAGGACGGGCAGGCGATCTTCACCATGTCCGCGTCGTTCCACGTCCAGGACGACGGCATCGAGCACCAGGACGAGATGCCCCAGGTGCCGGATCCCGACGAACTCGCCGCCCTCGCGGACTCGGACGACCCGGGGAACCTGTGGGCCAGGCGCGAGTGGCCGGAATGGGACCTGCGACGGGTGCCGGAGGATCGCCTCTTCCGGCGCGCCGGCATCGTGTCACAGCAGCAGGTGTGGTTCCGGGTCCGTGACCCGCTCCCGGACGACAACGTGCTGCACGTGTGCACCCTGGCGTACATGAGCGACATGACGCTGCTCGGCTCCGCGAGCGTCGCCCATCCCGACGAGCAGACGCAGGGCGCCTCCCTCGACCACGCCATGTGGTTCCTGCGCTCGTTCCGCGCCGACGACTGGCTGCTGTACGACCAGACGTCCCCCTCGGCAGGTTTCGGGCGGGCCCTGACGCAGGGCCGCATCTTCGACCGGAACGGGCGGATGGTCGCCGCGGTGGTGCAGGAGGGACTGACCCGCTACCTGCGCTGATGCGCCGGCATCCGGCTCGCGGTCCGTGAGCCGGGACACCCCGCCGCGGCTGCTAGCGTTGATATCCAGGCTTCGGACGGGCGTCGGCCCGTCCCCGACAGAACAGGCGACAGTGGGAAGTTCTCCGACCATCGGCGTGCTCGCGCTCCAAGGCGATGTACGCGAGCACCTGGCCGCACTCGAGGCGGCCGGCGCCCGCGCGATCGGGGTGCGCCGGACCGCCGAGCTCGACGCCGTCGACGGCCTGGTGATTCCCGGCGGGGAGTCCACCACGATGAGCCGGCTGCTGCAGGTGTTCGACCTGCTCGAGCCGCTGCGCGCCCGGCTGAAGGCCGGCCTGCCCGCCTACGGGTCCTGCGCGGGCATGATCCTGCTCGCCTCGCAGGTGCTCGACACCCGCCCCGACGCCGAGCACCTCGACGCCCTCGACATCACCGTCCGGCGCAACGCGTTCGGCCGGCAGGTCGACTCGTTCGAGGCCGACCTCGACGTCGCGGGCATCGAGGGGGATCCGGTACGCGCGGTGTTCATCCGAGCGCCCTGGGTGGAGGAGGTCGGTCCCGGCGTGCAGGTTCTGGCCACCGTCCCCGAGGGACCGGCCGCCGGACGGGTCGTCGCGGTGCGGCAGGGGGCGGTGATGGCGACGTCGTTCCACCCCGAGGTCACCGGTGACCTGCGAGTGCATCGGCTGTTCGTCGACACCGTCCGTTCGGGGCAGGACGGCGCGGAGTAGAATCGACCCTCCGAACCAGTCGGACCCGGTCCGACCTCACCTCGCCGGAAGGGGCTCCAATCGAATGAGCGGCCACTCCAAATGGGCCACCACCAAGCACAAGAAGGCGGCCATCGACGCCAAGCGCGGCAAGATGTTCGCGAAGCTGATCAAGAACATCGAGGTGGCGGCCCGGACCGGCGGTGGTGACCCGGCGGGCAATCCGACGCTGTACGACGCCATCCAGAAGGCGAAGAAGAACTCGGTCCCCAACGACAACATCGAGCGGGCCCGCAAGCGCGGCGGCGGCGAGGAAGCCGGCGGCGCGGACTGGCAGACCATCACCTACGAGGGCTACGGACCCAACGGTGTCGCCGTCCTCATCGAGTGCCTCACCGACAATCGCAACCGCGCGGCGGGCGAGGTCCGCACCGCGATGACCCGCAACGGCGGCAACATGGCCGACCCCGGCTCGGTGTCCTACCTGTTCACCCGCAAGGGCGTCGTCGTACTCGAGAAGAACGGCCGCACCGAGGACGAGATCCTCGAGGTGGTGCTCGAGGCCGGCGCCGAGGAGATCAACGACCTCGGTGACAGCTTCGAGATCGTTTCCGAGGCCGGCGATCTCATCGCTGTGCGCACCGCGCTCGTCGAGGCCGGCATCGACTACGAATCGGCCGACCCGGACTTCCGGGCCTCGGTCGAGGTCCCCGTCGACGCGGACAGCGCCCGCAAGGTGTTCAAGCTCGTCGACGCCCTCGAGGATTCCGATGACGTGCAGAACGTCTACACCAACGTCGACGTCTCCGACGAGGTCCTCGCCGAACTCGACGCCTGAGTCGGACGGCTCCCGGCCGGGGCTGCGTGTCGATACCGCGACGCGCCGCCCCGGCCGCTATGCTCTCGAACAGTTGTTCGTAGCGGTCGAGAGGTGAACGGGTGCGCGTGATGGGTGTGGACCCGGGACTGACGCGATGCGGCTTCGGCATCGTGGACACCGGCCGCGGGCGCGAGGTCGCCGCCGTCGCGGTGGACGTGATCCGCACACCCCCCGACCTGGAACTGCCGTCGCGGCTGCTGCGCATCTCCGCGGCCGCCGAGGACTGGCTCGACCGATTCCGGCCCGATGTCGTCGCCGTCGAGCGGGTGTTCTCCCAGCACAACGTCCGCACCGCGATGGGCACCGCCCAGGCCGGGGGAGTGGTGGCGCTCTCCGCTGCCCGACGCGGCATCCCGGTGGCGTTCCACACCCCCAGCCAGGTGAAGTCCGCCGTGACCGGGAACGGCTCGGCCGACAAGAAGCAGGTCACGGCCATGGTCACCAAGATCCTGGGCCTCGCCACCGCACCGAAGCCCGCGGACGCGGCGGACGCCCTCGCCCTCGCGATCTGCCACTGCTGGCGTGCGCCCATGCTCGCACGCATGGCCGCCGCCGAGGCCGCCGCGGCCGAACAGAAACGACGGTACGAGGCGCGGCTGCGGGAACAGGCCGCCGCGCGGAAGGCAGGTGCACGGTGATCGCCTCGGTGCGCGGGGAAGTGCTCGAGATCGCACTCGACCACGTCGTCATCGAATCCGCGGGGGTCGGTTACCGGATCCACGCCACGCCCGCCACCCTGGCCACGCTCCGCCGCGGCGAGGACACCCGCCTGGTGACGGCGATGATCGTGCGCGAGGATTCGATGACGCTGTACGGGTTCCCGGACCCCGACGCCCGGGACCTGTTCGGGCTGCTGCAGACGGTTTCCGGTGTCGGACCCCGGCTCGCCATGGCCACCCTGGCCGTGCTGGATCCGGATTCGCTGCGTGCGGCCCTCGCCGACGGCAACACCGCCGCCCTGACCCGGGTGCCGGGCATCGGGAAGCGTGGCGCCGAACGCATGGTCGTCGAACTGCGGGACAAGGTCGCCGCGTTCGCCGGAACCTCCGCCCCGGCCGCGGTGGTCGGCTCGCCCATGCGCGACCAGGTGGTCGAGGCTCTCGTCGGACTCGGCTTCCCCGTCAAGCAGGCGGAGCAGTCCACCGACACGATCCTCGCGGGTGACCCGCACTGCGACACCTCCACCGCGCTGCGGTCGGCGCTGGCCTTGCTGGGCAAGAGCCGATGATCGAGGACTTCCCCCCTGCGGGCGCCCCCGACGAGGCGCCGATGACCGCCGAGTACACCCCCGCCGACGGCGACGTCGAGGCGAGCCTGCGGCCGAAGAACCTCGACGACTTCATCGGCCAGCCTCGGGTGCGGGAACAGCTGCAGCTGGTGCTGCGCGGGGCGAAGCTGCGTGGCGGCACCCCGGATCACATCCTGCTGTCGGGCCCTCCGGGCCTGGGTAAGACGTCGATGGCCATGATCATCGCCGCCGAACTCGGGTCGTCGCTACGGCTGACGTCGGGCCCCGCCCTCGAGCGGGCCGGCGACCTGGCCGCGATGCTGTCCAACCTCGTCGAGGGCGACGTGCTGTTCATCGACGAGATCCACCGCATCGCGCGTCCCGCCGAGGAGATGCTGTACCTGGCGATGGAGGACTTCCGAGTCGACGTCGTCGTCGGCAAGGGCCCGGGCGCCACGTCGATCCCGCTCGAGGTCGCCCCGTTCACCCTCGTCGGCGCCACCACCCGTTCCGGCGCGCTGACCGGACCGCTGCGCGACCGGTTCGGTTTCACCGCTCACATGGACTTCTACGAGCCGGCGGAACTGCAGCAGATCCTGTTGCGCTCGGCCCGGATCCTCGGCATCGACCTGGGCGAGGAGGCGAGCACCGAGATCGCCGGCCGTTCCCGCGGCACCCCGCGCATCGCCAACCGGCTGCTGCGGCGGGTCCGCGACTACGCCGAGGTCCGCGCCGACGGCATCATCACCCGCGAGATCGCGCAGGCCGCCCTGGCGGTCTACGACGTCGACGCGCTCGGCCTGGACCGGCTCGACCGTGCCGTGCTCGGCGCGCTGGTCCGCAGCTTCGGGGGCGGACCGGTGGGCGTGTCCACGCTCGCGGTGGCCGTCGGTGAGGAACCCGGCACCGTCGAGGAGGTCTGCGAACCGTTCCTGGTACGGGCGGGGATGATCGCGCGCACTCCGCGCGGACGGGTCGCGACCCAGGCCGCGTGGCTGCAGCTCGGGCTGACACCGCCGCCGGAGGCCGCCACCGGCGGCATCGAGGTGCGGGCCCGCGAACCGCAACCCGGCCTGTTCGACGACGAATGACGGGTCGGCCACCGGCGCCGGTACAGGAGCTGCGCCGGTAATGGCACACTGGTCTACTGCGCCGGTCCACGACCGCCGGCGCCCGATACCGGACGACCTCGAGGACTGACTTCAACGATGGAACTGCTCTTCCCGCTGCTGATCCTTGCCCTGCTGGTGCCGACGTTCCTCGGCATCCGGCGCCAGAAGAAGGAGATGCAGAAGACCACGGAACTGCAGGACTCGCTGCAGGTCGGCGACCGGGTGATGACCACGGCGGGGCTGCACGCCACCATCGTCGCGCTCACCGACACCACCGTCGATCTCGAGATCGCTCCCGGCGTGGTGACCACCTGGGCCCGGGTCGTGGTCCGCGAGCGGGTCACCGATCCCGGCTCGACGACGGACGAGACCGGTGGCCTCTCGCTGGACAAGGGCGACGACACCGAGCCGCCGGCCGGCCGGCCGACCGAGCACTGAACGGTCGGACACCGACCGGTCGACACCCCGGCCGATGTGCGGGCCGCGCCGGGGGCCGCGCCCGACGGGTGCGGTGGCCCCGTGACCAGCGCATCACTCACTCGCATCGAGGAGACTGACAGACCGTGGCACCTTCCAACGGATCGGTGCATCCAGTTCGCTCCCTCGCCCTGTTCGGGGCGATCCTGGTGGCGCTGTATGCCCTGATCTTCTTCACCGGGGACAAGTCGGCGACACCGAAACTCGGCATCGACCTGCAGGGCGGCACCCGGGTGACCCTCACCGCCCGCACCCCGGACGGCAGCGCGCCCAGTCAGGACAGTCTCCGGCAGGCCCAGCAGATCATCGAGACCCGCGTGAACGGCCTCGGCGTGTCCGGCTCCGAGGTGGTGATCGACGGTGACAACCTGGTGATCACGGTTCCCGGCGACGACAGCTCGCAGGCCCGCACCCTCGGCCAGACCGCACGGCTGTACATCCGGCCCGTGATCGGCCAGCCCATTGCCAGCGCGAACGCCGCGCAGCCGGCGCCCGGGCCCACGGACCCGCAGGCTCCCGCCCCCGCGACGCCGGCGCCCGACGCCGCCACGCCCGCTCCCGAACCGCAGGGCCGGCCCTTCCCGGCGCAGGATCCCACCGACACCCCGGCGCCTGCCACCGACACCCCGGCGCCCGCCACCGACACGCCCGTCCCGACGCCGGTCCCGGCGCCCGCTCCCGCGGAGGATCTCGACCCGCAGGCCCGGGCCGCCGCGGACATCGCCGCCGCCAAGGAGACCCGGCAGAGCGAGGACCCGGCCGTCCTGCAGCAGGCCATGGCCACCCTGGACTGCTCGGCCGCCGACCCGCTCGCCGGCAACGACGATCCGGCAAAGCCGCTCGTCGCGTGCTCCACCGACGGCACCGCCGTCTATCTGCTCGGCCCGAGCATCATCGACGGCCAGCAGATCACCGACGCCTCCTCCGGCTACAACACCCAGCAGTCCCGCTACGAGGTCAGCCTCACGTTCGATTCCGAGGGCAGCAGCACCTGGGCGCAGTTCACCGCCGCCAGCATCGGCCAGCAGGCCGCGTTCGTCCTCGACTCCAAGGTGGTCAGCGCGCCCGTGATCCAGGGCGCCACCCCCGCCGGCAGCGCGACCTCGATCACCGGCAACTTCACCAACACCCAGGCCACCGAGCTCGCCAACACCCTCAAGTACGGCTCGCTGCCCCTGTCGTTCGCCGCGTCGGAGGCCGAGACGGTGTCCGCGACCCTCGGCCTGGCATCGCTCGAGGCCGGGCTGATCGCCGGCGTCGTCGGCCTGGTCCTCGTGCTGCTCTACAGCCTCGTCTACTACCGCATGCTCGGCGTGCTCGTCGCGCTGTCGCTGGTGATGTCCGGGCTCGCCGTGTACGCGGTGATGGTGCTGCTCGGCCGCTACATCAACTTCACCCTCGACCTTGCCGGAATCGCCGGCCTGATCATCGGCATCGGCATGACCGCCGACTCGTTCGTGGTGTTCTTCGAACGCATCAAGGACGAGATCCGTGAGGGCCGGAGCTTCCGCTCCGCCGTGCCCCGCGGCTGGGCCCGGGCGCGCCGGACCATCCTGTCCGGCAACGCCGTGAGCTTCATTGCCGCCGCGGTGCTCTACGTCCTCGCGGTCGGTCAGGTCCGCGGCTTCGCCTTCACCCTCGGCCTGACCACCATCCTCGACGTCGTGGTGGTGTTCCTGGTGACGTGGCCGCTGGTGCACCTGGCGTCGACGTCGAAGTTCTGGTCCAAGCCGAGCGTGAACGGTCTCGGCGCCATTCAGCAGGTCGCCCGTGAACGCCAGCTCGCGGCTGCCTCGGCGAAGGAGGCGTGACGATGACCGACACCACCACGACCGCACCCCGGCACAGCGTCCTCTCGCGCCTCTACACCGGCACCGGCGCGTTCGAGATCGTCGGCCGCCGCAAGTTCTACTACCTGCTCACCGGCGCCATCGTGCTGGTGGCGCTGCTGAGCATGCTGATCCGCGGCTTCACGTGGGGCATCGACTTCGAGGGCGGCACCCGCATCCAGCTCCCGGCCGCCGAGGGCGTCACCACCGAGCAGGTGGAGACGGTGTACTCCGACACCCTCGGCACCGAGCCCGTATCGGTGCAGACCGTCGGGTCCGGCGCGGGCGCCTCCATTCAGATCCGTTCGGAGGCCCTCGACCTCGAGCAGGTCCGGACCCTGCAGAACGCCCTGTACGACGAGTTCCAGCCGACCGGGCCCGACGGCGTGCCGTCGCGCGACGCGATCAGCGTCGCCGACGTCAGCGAGACGTGGGGCGGACAGATCACCCAGAAGGCCCTCATCGCGCTCGCGGTGTTTTTGGTGCTCGTCAGCATCTACATCGCGGTGCGCTACGAGCGGGACATGGCGCTCGCGGCGCTGGCCGCGCTGTTCTTCGATATGATCGTCACCGCGGGGGTGTATTCGCTCGTCGGATTCGAGGTCACCCCGGCCACCGTCATCGGCCTGCTCACCATCCTCGGCTTCTCGCTGTACGACTCCGTGGTGGTGTTCGACAAGGTCGAGGAGAACACGCGCGGCATCCTGCACCTGCATCGTCGGACCTACGCCGAGCAGGCCAACCTCGCCGTCAACCAGACCCTCATGCGGTCGATCAACACCACGGTCATCTCGGTGCTGCCGGTGCTCGCGCTGATGGTCATCGCGGTGTGGCTGCTCGGCGTCGGCACCCTCAAGGACCTCGCCCTGGTCCAGCTCGTCGGCATCGTGGTCGGCGCCTACTCGTCGATCTTCTTCGCGACTCCGCTGCTGGTGACCCTCAAGGAATGGCGCGGGCCGGTGGCCGCACACACCCGCAAGGTGCTCGCCAAGCGCGGCGCCGCCGAATCGCGGACCGTGCCCCCCGCCGGGGAGGCCGTCGGCGCGCACGCCGCCGCGACACCCGTGTCCGTGACCAAGCGCATCGGAGCGACCACGACGGCGGGCGCCGGGACCGCGCCGGTGGCCGAACGCACCCCCAGACCGGGCGTCCGGCCCACCGGAAAGCGCGCCAAGAGAAGGCACTGACATGTCGGCACCCGAGCACACACGTCGAGCCCGGCGCCGCCGGTCCGTCCGCGCGGCGATCGCGGGCGCGGCCGCCGCGGCGGCGCTCGCCGCGACCACCGTCGCCTGTGGCACGACGGAGGAGTCCCTGCCCTCCATCGGGTATGCCGTCGACAACACGGTGACCACCTACAACGCCAACACCGTGGACGGTGCCGCCTCGGGAGCCCGGCAGGCCCTGGCCCGCGTGCTGCCCGGCTTCGGCTACGTCGATCCGGCCGGTCAGGTGATCTCCGACACCGACATCGGGGCGGCCACCGTCGTCTCGCAGGACCCGCTGACCGTCCAGTACCGGCTGTCCCCGGACTCCGTGTACTCGGACGGGGTGCCGATGTCGTGCGACGACCTGGTGCTGGCCTGGGCCGCCGCCAGCGGCCGATTCACCGCGCCCGACGCCTCGGGTGCTCCGGCGAACCTGTTCTCCGCCGCCCGGCGCTCCGGCTACGTCGACATCGAACGGATCGACTGCCAGACCGGGTCCAAGGACGCCACCGTCGTCTTCCGCGCCGGCCGCGCCTACGCCGACTGGCGAGCCCTGTTCGGCGCCACCGAGCTGATGCCGGCGCACGTCGCTGCCCGGGTCTCGGGGGTGCCCGACGTGGTCGCCGCCATCGGCGGTGGCGACGTCGAAGCGCTGCGCCGGCTCGCCGACTTCTGGAACACCGGGTGGAACCTGACCCCCGGCCGGCTGGACCTGTCGCTGCTGCCGGCCTCCGGCCCCTACCGGATCGAGTCGTTCACCGACGACGACGGGCTCGTCCTCGTCGCGAACGAACGCTGGTGGGGCAACAAGCCCGGCACCGATCGGATCGTGGTGTGGCCGCGCGGCACCGACGCCTCCGCGGCGGCCGCCGACGGCCGCGTCCACGTCGCCGACACCGGCACCGGGGCACTCGACCTGTCCCTCGGGGACGACGTGGAGACGACGGCCGCGGCGTCGCGCAACGTCGAGCAGCTCGTGCTGGGCACCGGCGGGGGCAGCCTCGGCGCCGCCGCCGCGCGCCGGGCGTTCGCGCTGTGCGTGCCCCGGTCGCAGTTGTTCGACGAGTTCGGCCGGGTCGGGGACGTACCCGCCACCGGACTCGGTTCCGGGACGACGTCGTCGCGGCTGCTGCCCGCCGACTCGCCGCTGTACCCGGGCGTGTCCGGGCCCGCAGCCCGCTACGACCGGGCGGACACGACCGCGGCGCAGGCCGAGCTCGCCGCTGCGGGGACGGACCGCATCACCGTGCGGATCGGGTACCTCGGCCCGGACCCGCGGCGCGCTCGCACCGTCGAGCTGATCGCCCAGTCCTGTCGCGAGGCGGGCATCGAGGTGGTCGACGCCGCCTCGGACACGTTCACACCGTCGCAGCTCACGGCGGGACAGGTCGATGCCGTACTGGCCGGGACCGCCGTCGCGGCAGGGGCGGGGGGCACGGCCGACATGCAGGACGCACGCGGCGCCCTCAACTCCGCGGCCGGCAGCAACGTCGGGCGCTTCGCCGACGCCCGGGTCGACCAGATCCTCGACGCCCTCGCCGTCACCACCGACGACGCCACCATCTCCGGTCTGGTGGGTGAAGCCGAGACGATCCTGTGGACCGCGATGCCGACCCTGCCGCTGTACGCGCAGCCCCGGGAGACGACGTTCGCCGGCGGCCTGCGTGCCGCCGTCGCCAACCCCAGCGCTGCCGGTGCGGGCTGGAACATGGACAGGTGGATCCTCAACAGTTGACTTCCTCCCCGACCTGAAGGACGGGGATTCCTGCTTCGACGGCAACTGCCGGAAAGGAGAACTCCTTTGCGGTCTTACGTCGCCTCCACAGGCGTTTTACCTCTCTGCCAGCCCGACAGCGAGGATGTTCCTGGCCGCGTTCACGTCCCGGTCGTGGACGGTGCCGCATCGGCAGGTCCATTCCCGAATGTTCAGCGGCAACCGCTCGTGCAGCGCTCCGCAGGCCGAGCACACGCGGGTCGACGGATACCAGCGGTCCACCACCCTCAGGTCGCGGCCGTACCAGTCGGCCTTGTATTCGAGCATGGCCCGCAACTGCCGCCAGCTCGCGTCCGAGATACTCCGGGCCAGCGTGTGATTGGCGACCATGTTGCGCACCGTCAGATCCTCGATGGCGATCGCTTGGTTTTCGCGGATCAGCCTCGTGGACAGTTTGTGCAGAAAGTCGGTGCGACGGTCGGTAGTCCGCCCGTGGACGCGTGCCACCCTGCGGCGCGCCTTCTCCCGGTTGTGCGACCCCTTCTGCTTCCGGCACAGGGCACGGTGGGCCCGCGCCAGGGTGCGCCGGTCGCGGCGTTCGTGGCGCGGGTTGGTGATCTTCTCCCCGGTGGACAGTGCCGCCAGGGCGGTCAGCCCCACATCGACGCCGACCACGCTCGTGGTCTCGGGCAGGGTCGTGACGGTTTCTTCGACCAGCAGCGACACGTGCCAGCATCCGGCACTGTCCCGGGAGACGGTGACCGTAGACGGTTCCGCGCCGTCGGGCAGTGGCCGAGACCAGCGGATGTCGAGAGGTGCCTTCATCTTCGCCAACGTCACCGCGCCGTCCTGGAAACGAAACCCGGATCGGGTGCACTCGGCGGACGCTCGGGACTTCTTGCGCGATTTGAATCACGGATACCGGGCGCGCTTGGCGAAGAAATTGGCGAACGCCGCCTGTTGATGGCGCAGCGTCGGTTGCAGCGGCACCGACGACACCTCGTTGAGGAACGCCAGATCGTCGGTCTTCTTCCACCCCGTCAGTGCCGCCGATGCCTGAACGTAGGTGGTCTTTCGGTGCTCAGTGGCGTACGCCCTGGTGCGTTCGTCGAGCGCCTTGTTCCAGACCACGCGAACACACCCGAACGTGCGGTTCAGTTCCGCAGCCTGGTCCGGGGAGGGGTAGAAGCGGTACTTGTATGCCCGCTTCACCACCCTGCCCGCCAAATCTCACACAATACACCGTCGCAATGTAAGGAAGGGGGAAGGCGCTTGCTCCCGGCTCCGAAGGACTGGGTTTCCGCGCCGAATCTCCGATGAACAGCAGCCCCCTCAGAGCAAGCTCCCTGATCGAACGTGCCGCCACGGCGGTCACCGCCCGTACCCGCTGGGTCGACGACTTCCCGACGCCCGGCGTCCGCTTCGCCGACCTGACCCCGGTCTTCGCCGACGGCGAGGCCTTCGGGGCGGTCATCGCCGCGCTGGCCGCCACCGCGCCGGACGCGGAACTGGTGGCCGGCGTCGACGCCCGCGGCTTCCTGCTCGGCGGCGGCATCGCCCACGCTCTGGGTATCGGCGTCCTCGCGGTGCGCAAGGCCGGCAAGCTGCCTCCGCCGGTGGACACCCGCGAGTACTCCCTCGAGTACGGCACCGCGGCGATCGAGATTCCGCAGGATTCGGTTCGGTTGCGCGGGCGGCGGGTACTCGTCGTCGACGACGTGCTCGCCACCGGCGGCACCCTCTCGGCGACGGCGGAGCTTCTCGACGCGGCCGGTGCCCTGGTCGTCGCGGTGGCGGTGGTGACCGAGATCGAGGCCCTCGGCGGGCGGGCGCGGCTGGAAAAGTACCCGGTGACGTCACTGGTTCGGCTCTGAGAGCTAGAGTTGGCGCAGGTGCCGGTGGTTCCGGACGACGAGGAATGTGCGGCGGTGCGTCCGGTGTGCATCGGCGACGGGAGGTGTGGGCATGACCCAGAATCTTGATCGGTCCCAGAACTCCGGTCCGACCCCGACCTCGGCGTCCACGTCGGCCTCCCGCCGGGTGCGGGCGCGGCTGGCGCGCCGCATCACCGGGCAGCGCAGCACCAACCTCAAGCCGGTGCTCGAGCCGCTGGTCACGATCCACCGTGAGCTGTACCCGAAGGCCGACCTGTCGGAGCTGCAGCGCGCCTACGACGTGGCGGAGGAGCGGCACGCGTCGCAGAAGCGCAAGTCCGGCGACCCGTACATCACCCATCCCCTCGCGGTCGCGACGATCCTCGCCGAGCTCGGCATGGATACCACGACGCTGATCGCGGCGCTGCTGCACGACACCGTCGAGGACACCGGCTACAGCCTCGAGCAGCTCACCGCCGAGTTCGGTGAGGAGGTCGCCCACCTCGTCGACGGCGTCACCAAGCTGGACAAGGTGGTGCTCGGCACCGCCGCCGAGGGCGAGACCATCCGCAAGATGATCATCGCGATGGCGCGCGACCCCCGGGTCCTGGTGATCAAGGTCGCCGATCGGCTGCACAACATGCGCACCATGCGCTTCCTGCCGCCGGAGAAGCAGGCCCGCAAGGCGCGCGAGACCCTCGAGGTGATCGCGCCGCTCGCGCACCGTCTCGGCATGGCGACGGTCAAGTGGGAGCTCGAGGACCTGTCCTTCGCGATCCTGCACCCGAAGAAGTACGAGGAGATCGTGCGGCTCGTCGCCACCCGGGCGCCGTCGCGCGACACCTACCTGGCCAAGGTCCGCGCCGAGATCAACGCGACGCTCGCAGCGTCGCGGATCGAGGCCACCGTCGAGGGCCGGCCGAAGCACTACTGGTCGATCTACCAGAAGATGATCGTCAAGGGCCGCGACTTCGACGACATCCACGATCTGGTCGGCGTGCGGATCCTGTGCAACGAGATCCGCGACTGCTACGCCGCCGTGGGCGTCGTGCACTCGCTGTGGCAGCCGATGGCGGGCCGGTTCAAGGACTACATCGCCCAACCGCGGTTCGGCGTGTACCAGTCGCTGCACACCACCGTGATCGGCCCCGAGGGCAAGCCGCTCGAGGTGCAGATCCGCACCCGCGAGATGCACCGCACCGCCGAGTTCGGCATCGCCGCGCACTGGCGGTACAAGGAGACCAAGGGCAAACACTCGGGCGACGTCGCCGAACTCGACGACATGGCGTGGATGCGGCAGTTGCTCGACTGGCAGCGCGAGGCCGCCGACCCCGGCGAGTTCCTCGAGTCGCTGCGTTACGACCTCGCCGTGAAGGAGATCTTCGTCTTCACCCCCAAGGGCGACGTGATCACACTGCCGTCCGGGTCGACGCCGGTGGACTTCGCGTACGCCGTGCACACCGAGGTGGGGCACCGCTGCATCGGCGCGCGGGTCAACGGCCGGCTCGTCGCGCTCGAACGCAAGCTCGAGAACGGCGAGGTCGTCGAGGTCTTCACGTCCAAGGACCCCAATGCCGGGCCGAGCCGCGACTGGCAGTCGTTCGTGGTCTCGCCGCGCGCGAAGGCCAAGATCCGGCAGTGGTTCGCGAAGGAACGCCGCGAGGAGGCGCTCGAGGCCGGCAAGGACGCCATCGGCAAGGAGGTCAAGCGGGTCGGGTTGCCGCTGCAGCGCCTGATGAACGCGGACCTGATGCAGGCAGTGGCCAAGGAGCTGCGGTACGCCGACGTGTCGGCGCTCTACACCGCGGTCGGTGAGCACCACGTCTCGGCGCACCACGTCGTGCAGCGCCTCGTCGCGCTGCTCGGCGGGGTCGGTGGCGTCGAGGAGGAACTCGCGGAGCGGTCCACCCCGTCGTCCATTCCGACCCGGTCCCGGCAGAGCGGTGACTCCGGCATCCTCGTGCCCGGCGCGCCGGGCACGGTGTCGAAGCTGGCCAAGTGCTGTACGCCGGTGCCCGGCGACGAGATCATGGGCTTCGTGACCCGCACCGGCTCGGTGAGCGTGCACCGCACCGACTGCACCAACGCCGGATCCCTGCAGCAGCAGTCCGAGCGGATCATCGAGGTCAAGTGGGCGCCGTCCCCGTCGTCGGTGTTCCTCGTGGCCATCCAGATCGAGGCGCTCGACCGGCACCGGCTGCTCTCGGACGTCACCAAGGCGCTCGCCGACGAGAAGGTGAACATCCTCTCGGCGTCGGTGACCACGACCGGCGACCGGGTCGCGGTGAGCCGCTTCACGTTCGAGATGGGCGATCCCAAACACCTCGGGCACGTGCTCAACGTCGTCCGCAACGTCGAGGGCGTCTACGACGTGTACCGGGTGACCTCCGCGGCATAGCAGGCCCGCGGCATAGCAGGATCGGCGACCCCACGTCGCCCATCCGCACGTCGCGGTCCGTGAGCCGACGCTAAGCGCATGCTAAGCGCGCTGCGCGATCGTTCTCCTCGCCGGACGGTCCGGCACATCCTGACAGAGGAGAACGCATTGCGTAACACCGTCATCACCGCCATTTCCGCCGAGGGCGCGGAGCTCGACGAGGCGCGCCTCGCGACCGTGTCCGGCGGTCGTGCGTGCGAGGATCGGTCGAGCAAGACGATCGACATGTCGACCGGCGCGGTCGGTACCGATCAGGACTTCTGACGGACTGAGGACGCCGGGTGGGGAGGCGGCTCGCCTCGCCCACCCGGCGCTCGTCCGTCGACCGATCCGATCCGATCCGCCCCGAGGAACAGCTCATGAGCGCGCATCCCGCCCGCATCCTGGTGCTCACCCAGCCGGGTGACCCGCACGCAGACCACGTCGTCGACCTGTTGCGCCGGCGCGGCGCCCGGGTCGTCGTGTTCGACCCCGCCGATTTCCCTGTCCACGCGTCGATCTCCGTCGGCTACACCGCGAGCGGTGCGGTCCGCCGCACCCTCGACCACCGCGGTGGGCGGAGCGACCTGTCCGCCGTCGACACCGTCTGGTTCCGTCGCCCACGCAACCCGCGGGCGCACCCGGAGGTCACCGCCCCGGCGGTCCGCGAGTACGTCGAAAAAGAATGCGAGGCAATGACCTCCGCACTCTGGGACGACCTGGACTGTCTCGCGGTGCCGGGAACGCGGGCCGCGATCCGGCTGGCGGCCCGCAAGACCGCCCAGCTCACCCTGGCCGGCCGCCTCGGGTTCGAGCTTCCGCCCACGATCGTGACCACCTCCCCGGACGAGTTCCTCGATTTCTGGGACCGGCACGAGGGGCAGGTGATCAGCAAACCGCTCGACCGGCCGTTCCTGATCGACGGTGACGACGGCTACTTCCGAATGTGCGAGCCTGTCACGACGACGGACCTGGGGCACGCGGAGGCGATGCGCCTGTGCCCGATGATCGTGCAGGGCTATGTGCCCAAACAGATCGAGGTGCGGGTGACGGTGGTCGGGCAGCGGGTCCTCGGCGCCGCTATCCACAGCCAGGACAGCAACCACACGCGGCTCGACTGGCGCAGCTACGACCCTTCCACGACCAACTACAGCCGGCACGAGTTGCCGGCCGCGCTCGCCGCGTTGTGCCGCAGTCTGGTGGCCGAACTCGAATTACAGTACGGGACAATCGATCTCATACTCACCCCGGACGGTCGCTACGTGTTCCTCGAGATCAACCCGTCGGGGCAGTGGTTGTGGATCGAGGACGCGACAGGTCTGCCCATCTCCGACGCACTGTGCGAGCTGCTGCTCGACGGTGCCCACCGCACCCGGCGCCCCGCCGTCCAGGAGGTGCCCGCATGATCGCCCCGGCCGGCGCGGCGCTCGACGACGCTGCTCTCGGGCAGGCGCTGACTCTGCTCGCGCGCCTCAACACCGACCCGGCTGCGGCCGGGTCCGCGGAGGAACTGCTGGCGGCCCTGCGGGCGGAGCACCCCGGACTGCGCCTTCGCCTGCTCCGGCACCGGGAAGCCTACGGGGACACCGTGCAGTTCGGCCTGCTCGTCACCGGGCCCCGCGGTGGCACCGTCACGCTGTCCTGGGCGCCGCCGTCGGAGGTGCCGTGGATGTTGCGCGGCGCGCAACGCAGCGCCGAATCGATGCTGCTACGCGTCAACGGCGAGGCGCTCGACATCCAGCACGCGATGGCGTATCTGGACGTGATGTGGGAGCAGACGGCCCTGCTCGACCGCCTCGTCGACGTGTGTCTCGTCCAGCAGGAACTCGCCGAGAACCCGGTGACGCTGACCGACGGTGAGCTGCAGGACGCCATGGACGCCTTCCGTCGCGCGCGCGGCCTGCTGACCCCGGCCGCGACCGCTGCATGGATGGCACGGCGGCACCTCGACCACGCGGCGCTCGAGGAGATGGTGGCACGCGAGGCCGCCGTTGCCGCGCTGCGCACGCGGGTGACGGTCGACCGCGTCGGCTCGTGGTACGCGGCACACCGATCGACGTGCGACCGGCTCCGGATCGCCCGCGTGCGCTTCGTCGACCGCGCCGCCGCCGAGCGGTTCGTCGCCGCGTTCGCCGAGCGACGACGCACCTGCGGCACCCCGGCCGACGCGTTCGGCGTGGCGCTGACGGCTGTCGCCCCGTCCATTCCGCTGAGGGCCGAGCTGGTCGAGCGGACCGTGGCCGACCTCGACCTGGGCTCCGGCCTGGCCGATGCGGTCGCGGTCGCGCCCGGCACGCTGCTGCCGCTGCGGTCGGTCGGAACGGAATGGGAAGTGGTACAGGTGCTCTCGCGCACCGCCGCGTCCGAGTCGGACCTGTTGGAGCAGGCCTCGCGGCGGTTGTTCGACGAGTGGCTCGCCGACCGGCGCCGCACCGCCCGGATCGAATGGTTCTGGGGCGAGGCGGAGAAGACGCCGCGGTGACGCGCCGGATCCGGCCGCTCGCTCAGACCGGGATGTCCGATTGCGGCGCGGCGTGCCTGGCGATGATCTTCGCCTACTTCGGCGTCCCACGCGGCGTCGCGGACCTCGTCGACGAGCTGGGAGTTTCCCGCGACGGACTCACCGCCCTGGCGCTCGTGCGATGTGCCCGCGGCCACGGGCTCGACGTCCGCGCCTTCGGTCGCTCCGCCGACTCCGTCGCCGGGGGCGGTGCACAGCTGCCCGCCGTCGTGCACTGGGACGGCAACCATTTCGTGGTGGTCGAACGGTGCACGGAGCGGCACGTGCACATCGTCGATCCGGCGCGGGGGCGCCGGCGCCTGACCCGGGCACAGTTCCGCGACGGGTACTCGGGCGTGAGCATCGAGTTCGGCCCCGGCGACCCGTCGGTCTATCCGCCGCCGGCCCCGCGCGCCTCCTGGCGACGAACGTTGCCGGCCCGGTTCCTGCACGGCCACCGCGCACTGCTCGCGTCGGTCGTGGTGGCCTCGATCGCGTTGCAGGCGATCGGGATGACGCTTCCGGTGGTCTCGGCGATTCTGGTGGACCGGGTCCTGCCGAGCGCCGACCGCCCGCTGCTGTACGCCGTGGTCGGTGCGACGGTCGTCGCGTGCCTTGCGCACGGTGCGGTCGGGGTGGTGCGCAGCCGGATGCTGGAGGCGCTGCGCCGGCGCGCCGACGGTGAGCTCACCGGCGCCGCCGTCGCGCACCTGCTGGCATTGCCGTATGCATACTTCGCTCGACGGGGAACCAGTGACGTGGTGCAGCGGGTCTCGAGCGTCGGGGCGATTCGGGAGCTGCTCACCGGACCCGTCGTTGCGGCGGTGCTCGACGGGCCGTTGGCGCTGACGTACCTCGCTCTGCTGCTGTGGTGGGCGCCGATGCTCGGCGGCACGCTGATGGTGCTCGCGACGGTGCAGATCGCCCTGATCGTGGGCACCGGCCGCCGGGTCGGTCAGCTCGGTCAGGAGGAATTGCGCGCGCACGCCCTTGCCGAGGGGCGCCTGCTCGAGACCGTGAACGGCATCGAGACGGTGAAGGCGTCCGGTTCCGAGGCGGCTGCGGCCGCGCAGTGGCACGCTCTGTTCACCACCGCCCTGGACGCGGCGTCGCGCAGTGGCCGCCTCGAGGGTGTGGTCGAGTCGCTGGTGGCCGGTCTCAGGGTGGCGGCGCCCGCGGTCCTGATGATCGTCGGCATCGTCGGCGTGCTGGACGGACGGCAGACGCTCGGCGCCATGATCGCCGCCAACGGGGTCGCGCTCGCCGCGCTCGCCCCGCTCGGCTCGGTGGTGTCGGTGCTGCAGCGGCTGCAGTTCGCGGCGGCCCACCTGGCTCGGCTGCGGGACATCGTCGACAGCGACGTCGAGCAGCACGGCCGGAGCGTGCGGCCCGCCCCGGCACTCAGCGGCGCGATCTCGCTGCGCGGCGTCGGATTCCGCTACGACCCGCGCTCGCCGTGGGTGGTGCGCGACATCGACTGCGACATCCGCGCCGGGTCGACGGTCGCGCTGGTGGGACCGTCCGGCTCCGGCAAGAGCACCCTCGCCCGCCTGCTGCTCGGACTCTACGAGCCGACGGAGGGACGGGTGCTGTTCGACGGACACGACGCCGCGGACCTGGAATCCCGTTCGCTGCGCGCCCAGTTCGGGGTGGTGACGCAGAACAGCGCCCTGTTCACCGGGACCGTCGCGCAGAACATCGCCGCGGGACGGGCGGAGGCCTCCCTCCCTCGCATCGTCGAGGCCGCGAAACTGGCGCACATCCACGACGCGATCGTCGCCATGCCGATGGGGTACGAGACGATGCTGCGGGACGGGTCGGGCCTGTCCGGTGGGCAGTGCCAACGGATCGCGCTTGCGCGGGCGGTGCTCGGTGCGCCCCGGGTGCTGTTGCTCGACGAGGCGACCAGCGCCCTCGACGCCGCGACGGAAGCGTCGGTCGTGGCGTCGCTGGGAGGTCTGCGCCAGACCCGGATCGTCATCGCGCACCGGCTCAGCACCGTCCGCACCGCAGATGTGATTCTCGTGCTCGACGACGGCAGGATCGTCGAAAGGGGCGACCATCACGAACTGCTGAGCCGGGACGGGCGGTACGCGGAACTCGTCGCCCTGCAGACGCGGTAGGTGGCCGGCCACACTCACCCGACCGCGACGATCCGCATCGGGGTCAGGGGGCGCCCACCGCCCAGGGGGCTCGAGCCGTCGTCGCCCGCCGCGGCGACCTCCTCGAGCGCCCGCAGGCCGGATTCTCCGACGGTGCCGAACACCGAATACTGCGGCTGCAGTAGGGAATCGCCGAACACGAGCAGGAACTGACTGCCGTTGCTGTCCCGGTGCCCGGCGTTGGCCATCGCGACGGTGCCGCGCGGATACACGACGGGGGACGGCAGGTAGCCGTTCTCCCCGCGGACGACCGTGACGGGGTACTCGTCGGCGAACGTGTAGCCGGGCCCTCCCGTCCCGGATCCGGTGGGGTCGCCGCACCGGAACATCTGCATCCCCGGTTCGTCGGTCACGTGATGGCACTCGGTCCCGTCGAAGAAGCCCTGCCGGGCGAGGCCGACGAAACTCTGCACCGCACACGGCGCTGCGGCGCGCTCGAGGACCATCGGGACCGGACCCGCGGAGGTCGTCAGCGTCAGCTCCACCGTCCCGGTCGCGGGTACGGACGTCGACGCGGGCACGGTCGCCGTCCTCGCGGCCGGCCCGGCGGCACGGAACGCGCAGGCGACGGTGGCGGCCGCCGGTTCCGGCCGCGGCGGCATCGCAACATAGGCGGACGGGTCGAACCCGGGGGAGGTGGCGGCCGCGGTGGTCGTCGCCCGCAGCGCGGCAGGGGCGGGCCCGGTGTCGGAAGCGGCACACGCCGCAGCCGCGAGTGCCGCGCCGAGGGTCGCGGCCAGGCGCGCGGCAATGGAGGTACCAGAGGTCACAGACACGGCACAGTAGACGATCCCGTCACAATCCGACAGACCCCTGCCGGCGGCGGGGACGCGAACGCCCCGCCCACCGGCGGGTGGGCGGGGCCTTCGGAGACGCGCCGGATCAGTCCGTGCGGACGGCGGTCAGCGTCGTCGGCGCCGCCGGTGGTCCGTCCGGTCCGCCGCCGTCCACCCCGGCCGCGGCGATCTCGTCGAGGGTCGCCAGGCCGGCCTCGTCGATGGTGCCGAACACGGTGTACTGCGGCGGCAGGATCGAGTCGCGGTAGACCAGGAAGAACTGGCTGCCGTTCGTGCCGGGGCCGGCATTGGCCATCGCGAGCGTGCCCCGCGGGTAGATCATCGGATTCTGCGCCTGCGGATCTCCGGCCGCGTACTGGTCGGTGGGGAACTCGTTGGCGAACTCGTAGCCCGGTCCGCCGGTACCCGTGGCGGTGGGATCGCCGCACTGCAGCACCGACAGCGTCGGGTCGGTCGTCAACCGGTGGCAGTCGGTGTCGTCGAAATACCCCTGGGAGGCCAGCGACAGGAAGCTGCCGACGGTGCACGGGGACAGCTCGCCCTGCAGGGTCAGCCCGATGTCGCCCTGGGTGGTTGCCACGGTGACGTCGGTGTCGGCGGTGGGGACGGCCTCGGCGCGCGGCGGCTGCACCGGCTTCGCGGCCGGTCGACCGTCGGACGGGTACGCGCAGCTCACCGTATCGGGCAGCGGCTCGGCCCGCTGGGCGGGCAGGGCCGGGAAGTCGGACAGCGACGGTGCGGACGTCGGCGCCGAGGCCGCGGCGCTCGACGTGGACGTCGCGGCCCCGTCTCCCGGATCGTCGGAGCAGCCGGTCAGCAGCAGCGCCGCACCGACCCCGGCCACGGCGGCCCGGGCAGCGCCGGAACGAGTACGGGTCATCAGTCCATCCTCACACTGGTCAGGGAGATCGGCTGGGCCGGCGCGCCGTCCTGGCCGCCGCCCTCGACCCCGGCGGCGGCCACCGTGTCGAGGGTCGCCAGGCCGGTCTCGTCGATGGTGCCGAACACGGTGTACTGCGGCGGCAGGATCGAGTCGCCGTACACGAGGAAGAACTGGCTGCCGTTGGTGCCGGCGCCGGCGTTGGCCATCGCGACGGTGCCGCGCGGGTACGTCAGCGGCTGCGTGGCCGCCGGATCCTCGGGCGCGTACTGGTCGGTGGGGAACTCGTTGGCGAACTGGTAGCCGGGGCCGCCGGCGCCGGTGCCGGTCGGGTCGCCGCACTGCAGGACGGCGAGCGAGTCGGACGTGGTCAGGCGGTGGCAGGCGGTGTCGTCGAAGTACCCCTGCGACGCCAGGGACAGGAAGTTGTTGACCGTGCACGGGGAGGTGTCGTTGTGCAGGACCAGGCCGATGTTGCCCCGGGTGGTCTCCACACTGACGCTGATGTCGGTATTGCCCTCGCCGGTGGTGAGGATGCCGTCGGTGCGCGGCGGCTGCACCGGCCTGGCCGGTTCCCCGCCGGGCGGGTACGCACAGTTCACCGATTCGGGCAGCGGTTCCGACCGGCCCGCGGGCAGGGCCGCGAACTCGGTCTGCGCCGGGTCGGTCGTCTCCGACGCCGCAGTGGAGGCGGCGTCGTCGCCGCGGCCGAGCACCCAGATGCCGACGCCCGCCGCGACGACCGCGGCCACACCGAGCGCCGACAGACCGATGGTCAACTGGCGGCGCTTGCGCGCCCGCTGTGCCCGCCGTTCGAGTTGCCGCTCGAGTTTGCGTTTGGCGGCCTGGCGCCGCTGTGCGTTGCTCGGCACTGCAGTAGTCCTCCCGTAACCGATCGTCGTTGCCGGTCCCATCGTCGCCGCTGGAACCCGGCTCGAGCCGGATCGAGTCTGCCACCCCAACCTGAGAACCGGGCGACGGGGAGCCCGGCCTAGGCTGTAGGGGCCACGCGAAGGCCCACACCGTAGGAGCGATGCCCGTGCTCGTCACCGGATTCCCCGCCGGGATGTTCCAGACCAACTGCTACATCCTTGCGCAGGACGACGCGAAGGAATGCGTCGTCGTCGACCCCGGGCAGGATGCCGCCGAGCCCCTCGCCGACTTTCTCACCCGGTCCGAATTGACGCCGCGCGCGGTGCTGCTCACCCACGGGCACCTCGACCACATCTGGTCGGCGCAGGCCGTCGCCGACCGCTACGACATCCCGGCCTATATCCATCCGGACGACCGCTACATGCTGACCGATCCCGGGCGCGGCATCGGCCCGACGTTGAAGCCGTTCCTCGAGGGCGCCGAATTCGCCGAGCCGCGGACCGTGATCGAACTGGCCGACGGGGACGAGATCGAGCACGCCGGCATCCGGTTCGCCGTCGATCACACCCCGGGGCACACCCAGGGCTCGGTGGTGCTGCGCACCCACGCGACGACCCCCGACGGCGACGACGTCGAGATCGCCCTCACCGGCGACACCCTGTTCCAGGGGTCGATCGGCCGCACCGACCTGCCGGGCGGCAACCACGAACAGCTGCTCGCGTCGATCGCGGCGAAACTGCTCGTGTGCGACGACGCCACCGCGATCCTGCCCGGCCACGGCCCGTCCAGCACCATCGGCCAGGAGCGGGTGTCGAACCCGTTCCTGGTGGGGCTGACCGGCTCCCGCTGACCCGGCCCGGGCCGGCCCGGCCTCCGATCCACCGACGAGAGAAAGCAGCGACAGTTGAGCAAGCCCTCCACGTTCTCGGCGCCCAAGGGTGTACCCGATTACGTCCCCCCGCAGTCCGCGGAGTTCGTCGCCGTGCGCGACGGGCTGACCCGCGCGGCGCGGCTGGCCGGCTACGGGCACATCGAGCTGCCGATCTTCGAGGACACCGGACTGTTCGCGCGCGGCGTCGGCGAGTCCACCGACGTCGTCAGCAAGGAGATGTACACGTTCGCCGACCGCGGCGACCGGTCCGTCACGCTGCGCCCGGAGGGCACCGCGGGCGTGATGCGGGCGGTGATCGAGCACGGCCTCGACCGTGGCCAGCTGCCCGTCAAGCTGAGCTACTCGGGCCCGTTCTTCCGGTACGAGCGCCCCCAGGCCGGCCGGTACCGCCAGCTGCAGCAGGTGGGCGTCGAGGCGATCGGCGTCGACGATCCGGCCCTCGACGCCGAGGTCATCGCCGTCGCCGACGCCGGATTCCGCAGCCTGGGCCTCGAGGGGTTCCGCCTCGAGATCACGTCCCTCGGCGACGAGACGTGCCGCCCGCAGTATCGGGAGTTGTTGCAGCAGTTCCTGTTCAAGCTGGACCTGGACGAGGAGACCCGCCGCCGCGCCGAGATCAACCCGTTGCGGGTCCTCGACGACAAACGCCCCCACGTGCGGGAGATGACGGCCGGCGCGCCGCTCATGCTCGACCACCTTTCCGACACGGCCAAGGCGCACTTCGACGAGGTGCTGTCGCATCTCGACGCGCTCGGCGTGCCGTACTCGATCAACCCGCGCATGGTGCGCGGCCTCGACTACTACACGAAGACGACGTTCGAGTTCGTCCACGACGGGCTCGGCGCCCAGTCCGGGATCGGTGGCGGCGGCCGTTACGACGGCCTGATGGCCCAGCTCGGCGGCCAGCCGCTCTCCGGTATCGGCTTCGGGCTCGGCGTCGACCGCACGGTCCTCGCGCTCGCCGCCGAGGGCAGGACCGCGGGCAGCCCCGCCCGCTGCGAGGTGTTCTGCGTGCCGATGGGCGAGGCCGCCAAGTCGACGCTGGTGCCGATCGCCCACCGGCTGCGCGCCGCCGGCATCCGCGTGGACCTGGCGTACGGCGGTCGCGGCGTCAAGGGCGCGATGAAGGCCGCCGACCGTTCCGGTGCCGTCGTCGCGCTCGTGCTCGGGGAGCGCGAACTCGACGCCGGCGAGATCGTCGTCAAGGACCTGCGCACCGGCGAACAGCACACCGTGCCGCTCGACGACGTGGTCGCCCGGGTCGGGGACGTCGTTGCCCGCACCTGACCCGTCGGCCCGTCCCGCGCCGACCCGTCTGGACCTGATCCCCACGCGGGTGCTCGCGCCCCGCGCCGGGAGAGTCGCGGTGTTCTCCCTCCTGATCGGCGTGGTGGCCGGTCTGCTGGTGTACCTGGTGGCCAGCCCGCTGGTTGCGGTCGTGTTCGGTGTGCTCGTCGGGGTGCCGCCCGCGGTGGGCGCGCTGGCGGTGCTGCGCCGGCACCGCTGGATCGACGGCACCACGGTCACCGCGAAGGGGGCGCTGCGCACCCGGCGGGTGCAACTGCGCAACCTCGCCGGGGTCGAGCTGGTGGTGTCGGCGGTGCGGGTGAGTCAGGTGGTGTTGCGGCTCAACGACGGGGACCGGCTCGTGTCGGTTCCGCTGGCGTTGTATGCGAACGGCGGCTGCCGGGAGCTCGACGTACTGGCGTTGCGCCGTCTCGCCGACGCGCTGGCGGCGAGCGAGCTGGCCTCGGCCGCCGCGATGTCGTCGGTGCTGGTGGAGCAGCTGCGGGCGGAGGCCCGCGACGCCGGGCTCGAGCAGCGGCCGCTGTACCGGGCGGTGCTGCTGGCCCGTGACGCCGGGCGCGTGCCGCAGACCACGCTCACCGACCACGAGGTGGCCTCGCTCGTCGAGTGAGCGCGGACCGATTGGGGTGTGGGCACCCCGGGTATGCGGGGCGCATGATCTCGCTGCACTCGGTGTTCTCCGGGCCGTTCCGAGCCGCCTCCGCGCTGCGCGGGGCGCGGGTGTTCCATCCACGTGGGGTGCTCTTCCGGGGCGTCGCGGAACTGGATTCGCGGTGGTGGCCGGTTCCGGCTCCGGCGCGGGTGCCGGTCACCGCGCGGCTGTCCGGCGCCGTGGGCACGCCCGACGGCGTGCCCGACATCCTGGGTCTGGCGTTGCGGTTCTCGCTCGAGGACGGCCCGTGGGACATTCTGCTCGCCACCCTGCACGTGCCCACCAGGGCGGTCCTGCTGCCGGCGCGGGGCTGGTCGACCGCGCGGTACGGCTCCCTGATGGCCTATCGCACGAATGTCGACCTCGCGCCGCGGTGGATCTTCGCGTTCCCGGAGGGCGACCAGCCGACCTCGACGTCCGTCCTGGAACTGGCCCGGCACGGCGTCCCGTTGGTGTTCTCGTTGCACGTGGCCCCGGCCCGCGGGCCGCTCGTGCCGGCCGGCCGCGTCACGCTCGAGTCCGCGGTGCCCGCCTCCGACGAGGCGCAGCCGTCGTTCGATCCGGTGCTCAACCACCCGGCGGCCGTCGAGCTGTGGCCGCGCTGGCTCGTGCCGTTCCGCCGCGACGCATACCGCGGCAGCCGCTCGGGACGCGGGGCATCCGACGGGTCCGCGCAGAGCGGTCTCCTCGACACGGCCGGAACGTAGTAGCCGGGGGTGCAGAGCAACTCTGCACCCCCGGCCTTCGTGGGCCGGACCGGAACCGGTCCGGCGACGCGTCAGCTGACGACGGCGTCGATCGTCTTCTTCAGTGCCGAGGGCTGCGCGGGGGAGCGCGGGACCTTCTCCTTCAGCTCGAGCATCCGCACCCCGATCTCCTGCAGCTGCTTCCGGCCGAGTGCCTCCCGCACCTTCGGGAACCACTCCTCTTCCTCCTCCTCGATGTGGTGCTCGACGTTCTCGATGAGGACGGTCGTCTTCGCGTCGAACCGCTCGGCGTCGGGCTGCATCTCGGCCAGTTCCATTACGAGCACGTCCGCGACGTGGTGCTCCTCGAACGATTCGAGGATGTCCGATTCGAGGTCGGGCAGCAGCGCGCGCACCTCGGGATACATGCCCTCGTTCTCGATGTAGGTGTGCACCGTCAGCAGTTCGATGATCCGGCCGACGATCCGGCCCTTCTCGTCGCCGTTGTCAGCTCCGCGGAACTCGCGGAACAGCTTCCGGATCTCCTTGTGGTCTTCCTTCAACAACACGATCGCGTCAGTGGACACCAGGCCTCCCGCCGATGTGGTTCTCGAATGCGCGCCGCCGTGAGGGGCGTGCGCTCCAGATACCCCGGCGGGAGCCCGATTACACCGATCCGTCCGATTCAGGTGCTCGGCGGTGTCCGCTCGGCGGTGTCCCGGACGTGGGGCTCCTCGGCCACCTCGGCGGCGTGGCGCCGGCCGACGCCGACGTGCGCCTCCGCTCGCATGGTCTCCACCATGTGCGGGTAGTGCAGCTCGAACGCGGGGCGCTCGGAGCGGATGCGCGGCAGTTCGTAGAAGTTGTGCCGCGGCGGCGGGCAGGTGGTGGCCCACTCGAGGGAGTTGCCGTAACCCCACGGGTCGTCGACGATCACGACCTGCCCGTACCGGTAGCTCTTGAACACGTTCCACAGGAACGGCAGGGTCGACACGCCGAGGGTGAAGGCACCGATCGTCGAGATGGTGTTGAGGGTGGTGAACCCGTCCGACGGCAGGTAGTCGGCGTAGCGGCGTGGCATGCCCTCGTTGCCCAGCCAGTGCTGCACCAGGAACGTGGTGTGGAAGCCGAGGAAGGTCAGCCAGAAGTGCCACTTGCCGAGGCGTTCGTCCATCAGCCGCCCGGTCATCTTCGGGAACCAGAAGTAGATGCCCGAGTAGGTGGCGAACACGATGGTGCCGAAGAGCACGTAGTGGAAGTGCGCAACGACGAAGTAGGAGTCGTGGACGTGGAAGTCCAGCGGCGGGCTGGCGAGGACCACGCCGGTCAGGCCGCCGAAGAGGAAGGTGATGATGAAGCCGACCGCGAACAGCATCGGGGTCTCGAACGTCACCTGCCCCCGCCACATGGTGCCGATCCAGTTGAAGAACTTGACGCCGGTGGGCACCGCGATCAGGAAGGTCATGAACGAGAAGTACGGAAGCAGCACGGCGCCGGTGGCGTACATGTGGTGTGCCCACACGGCCATCGACAGGGCGCCGATCGCCAGGGTCGCGTAGACCAGGCCGGTGTAGCCGAAGATCGGCTTGCGCGAGAACACCGGGATGACCTCGGAGATGATGCCGAAGAACGGCAGCGCGATGACATACACCTCGGGGTGGCCGAAGAACCAGAACAGGTGCTGGTAGAGCATCACCCCGCCGTTGGCCGGGTCGTAGATGTTCCCGCCCAGCACGCGATCGACCAGTACTCCCATGAACGCGGCGGTCAGCAGCGGGAAGATCAGCAGGATCAGAATCATCGTGATGAAGATGTTCCAGGTGAAGATCGGCATCCGGAACATCGTCATACCGGGGGCACGCAGGCACACGACCGTGGTGATCATGTTGACACCACCCAGGATGGTGCCGAGACCGGCGACGGCCAGACCGGCGAACCACAGGTTTCCGCCGACACCGGGGCTGTGCAGGTCGTCCGCGAGCGGAACGTAGGAGGTCCATCCGAAGTCCGGGGCACCGCCCGGGGTGACGAGGGAGAATGCCACGACGGAGGCACCGAACAGGTACAGCCAGTAGCTGAAGGCGTTCAGCCGGGGGAACGCGACGTCGGGGGCGCCGATCTGCAGCGGCAGGATATAGTTCGCGAACCCGAACACGATTGGGGTCGCGTACATCAGCAGCATGATGCCGCCGTGCATGGTGAACAACTGGTTGTACTGCTCGTTGGACAGGAACTGCATGCCCGGGACGGCGAGTTCGCTGCGGATCAGCAGGGCCATCAGCCCGCCGATCAGGAAGAAGGCGAACGAGGTCACGATGTACATCAGCCCGAGCATCTTCGGGTCGGTCGTGGTGACCAGCTTGTAGAACGTCGAGCCCTTGGGCGCATACCGCGGCGGATACGGGCGAACGGCCTTCGTCTCGGTGACAACCATGGTGCCTCCTTGCGCCTCCCAGGGGGCGGCGATGTCGCTGCGGCGCCGGGCGCTCCGCTCGGCCTGAGACGGCACCCCGGAACCACCGCGGCATCATGCGGTAGGTCGAGCGTAACCGGCACCAGCCGCGCGCGGGAGGTTTTGCGAGGCGGATTGTCGTCCGTCCGCGCGGAATTCGAGGGGTTTCCGGGAACAATCCCTTGTCTCGGTGTGTTGTGAGTGGTACAAGAAAGATGTAGCGGCCAGCATAGATCGACCGCTCTCCTCAACCGGCACGAAGAGAGTCAGTGGAGGTGGAAACGATGTTGATGCGCACCGATCCGTTCCGCGAGCTCGACCGCTTCGCACAGCAGGTTCTCGGCACGGCGGCCCGTCCCGCGGTGATGCCCATGGACGCCTGGCGTGAGGGCGACAAGTTCGTCGTCGAATTCGATCTGCCCGGCGTGGCCGAGGATTCGCTCGACCTCGACGTCGAACGGAACGTGCTGACGGTGCACGCAGAGCGCCCCGCACGCGACCAGGGCCAGGAGATGGTGGCGGCCGAGCGCCCGCGCGGTGTGTTCAGCCGGCAGCTGTTCCTCGGCGAGAACCTCGACACCGACAACATCGAGGCGACGTACGACGCCGGCGTGCTGAGGCTGACGATCCCGGTCGCGGAGAAGGCCAAGCCGCGCAAGATCGAGATCGCGGTAGGCGACAAGAAGGCGATCGACTCCTGATCCGTCCGAGGCGTGTCCCCGGGAGACGACCATGGACGAACTCGACCTGATCGCCGAACCGCTCCTCGGGCAGCAGCCCACCGTCGACGGCGTCGACCTCGAGCTGCTCCTGCTCGATCTCGAGCTGGACATGCTCGAGCGGCCCCGGCCGCGACGACCGGTGGACGGCCCGAGGTGCCGGACCGCCGCGCGCACGCACCACGGGACCGCCGGGTCGAGCCGGGACGCGGGCTCCGGGGGATGTGGTTGCCACGCAGCGCTCTCCTCCGGTCCGTACCGGATCGGCTCGTCGAAGCCACCTAGCGAAAGGACGGTGATACGACATCGCAGCAGAGTCGCCAGGCGTTGACGTGCGTGCCGCCCGCCCGGACGGCAGCCACGAGGCGCTGAGCGGGGCGCCGGCCCGGAGCCGGTGACCGGGCAGCGCACCGCCGGTATTCGGCACACACAGTGCGGGCCGCACCCGATCATCGCCGACGCCCGGCCACCCGCCCTTCGTACCCATCCACGAGGCGGGTGGCCGGGCGTTCGCTCCTGTCACGCGCCGTCACGCCGTTCGGGCGTCGACAACGGAAGAGAAGGGCGGGGCCGTGTCCGGCAGGGAACCCGATCTCTACGCCGCGCTGGGCTTGCCCGGGTCCGCCGGGTAGGCGGAGATCACCGCGGCCTTCCGTCGCAAGCTCCGCGAGCACCACCCCGACCTCCGCAGCCCGGATGTCCCTTTCGGCCCGGACCCGGACGAGCAGCTGCGCAGGATCGTCGCGACCTACGCCGTCCTGCGCGATCCGCGCCGACGCGCGGAGTACGACCGCCGCCGTGCCGAAACGGTCACCCGGCCCTCCGCGCGGTCCGTCCGGGTGACCGTGCGTCGCTCGGACCCGCCCGCCGCGGCGGATCCGCCCATCCGGGCCGGACCCGTCCGTCGCCACCGGTGACCCGGCGCCGCGCGGGCGCTTCCCCCGAGCGAATGTATCGCTCACTCGATCAGTCCGACAGCATGGTTCATTCGCTCGGGTCAGGCGCTCGGGTCAGGCGTATGAGGTTCGTACTTTCCTCCGTAGGCGAGGGCCAGCAGGGTACGCGCCCCGTACACCAGGGCTCGTTCGTCCAGTTCGAAGTCGGGCTTGTGGAGGTCGTGTCGCGGGCTCGTCCCGTCCCAGACTCCCAATCGCGCCATGGCCCCCGGGACGTGCTCGAGGTACCACGCGAAGTCCTCGCCGCCGCTGGACTGTCCCGCCTCGGCCAGATTCTCGAGGCCCACCACGGACTCGATCGCGGCGAGCATCTCGGCGGTTGCCTCGGCGTCGTTGACCACCGGCGGCACGCCCTGCACGTAGTCCAGTTCGTGGTCCACCGCGTAGGGTGCGAGCAGTTCCGCGACGCTGCGCCGCACCAGCGGCTCGACCGTCGCCCACGTCCGATGGGACGCGCTGCGCAGCGTGCCCACCAGTTCACCGGACTCGGGGATGGCGTTGCCGACGTGGCCGGCGTGGATCCGGCCCCACGTCAGCACGGTGGCGGTGCGGGCGTCGAGGCGCCGATCGAGCACCGACGCCAACCCGGTCACCAGCACGCCCGCCGCGTGGATCAGGTCGCCGGTCAGGTGCGGGCGGGCCGAGTGGCCACCGGGGGAGGACAACCGCACCGTGAGAACGGCCCCGGACGAGGTGATCGGCCCGGCGCGGGTGGCGAGCTTGCCCGCCTCGAGCTGGGGGGCGCAGTGCAGGGCGAAGATCCGGGACACCCCCGCGAGGCCACCCGCGGCGACGACCTCGAGGGCACCACCGGGGGTGGTCTCCTCGCCGGGCTGGAAGATCAACCGCACCCGCTGCGGGGGCGGATCCGCCGCGAGCACGGTGGCCGCCTCCAGCAGCATCGCGGTGTGGGCGTCGTGCCCGCACGCGTGACACACGCCCTCCACGGTCGACGCGTACGGCAACCCGGTGGTCTCGGTCAGTGGCAACGCGTCGAGGTCGGCCCGCAGCGCGATGCATCCGGTGGTGTCCGGGCCGACGTCGCACCACAGACCGGTGCCGCCGGGCAGCGTCACCGGGTCCAGCCCGAGCGAGACGAGCTGATCGCGCACGAGGGCGGTGGTCCGGAACTCCGCGAACGACAGCTCCGGGTGGGCATGCAGGTCCCGTCGCCAGGCGACGAGGCGGTCGTGGTCGATCGTCATCCGTCGAGAACTCCGTCGGTTCGGTGACATCTACGGGCCGGCCGTACCGAGCCGGCTCGTCAGCCAGTTCACCATGGCCTCGGCGAGCACGTCCCTGTTCTCGCGTTTGACGATGTCGTGGCCCTCGTCGTCGAACAGGAGGAACTCGGCAATCCCACCCCGGTCCCGTACCGCGGCGACGATCTGCTCCGACTCGCTGACCGGCACGTTGGTGTCGTGCGCCCCGTGCACCACGAGCAGGGGTGCCTGCAGTTCCGCGATCCGGTGGATGGGGGAGAGCTCGCGCAGCAGTTCCCGGTCGTGCACCGGATGCCCGTACTTGGGGTAGGCCGCCGCCGCGATCCACGGCTCGGTGTTGGCGTAGAAACTCTCGAGGTCGCTCATCCCGCAGATCGCTATCCCGGCGGCGAACAACTCGGCGTGGAAGGTCAGCGACGCCAGCGTCAGGTAGCCGCCGTACGATCTGCCCGCGCACGCCACCCGGGCGGGATCGGCGATGCCGTGGTCGACGAGGTACTGCACGCAGTCGGCCACGTCGTCGATCCCGGCGAACCGCCCGTAGCGGTCGTCGGCGTGCATGAACGTCCGTCCGAAACCGCCGGACCCGCGCACGTTCGTCCCGAAGACCGTGAATCCCGCCGCCACGATCGCCGGGTAGTAGTCGCTGTATCCGGGACGTTCCTGGGCTTCCGGTCCGCCGTGGAAGTACAGCAGCACCGGGCCCGGCCCGCTGCCCTGCGCCCGGTACAGCCAACCCGAGAGCGGCGTCCCGTCCCGCGCCGGGAACTCGAGCAGCGTCGGCAGATCGTCGTCGTCCATCCGGGTCCGCGCGGCCTCCGCAGGACCCCACTCCCCGGTCCGCGGATCGACGATCTCCACCGAAGGTGGCATTCCGGGACCCTGCACGGTCACTGCCAGCAGCGAGCCGTCCGCGCTGATGCTCAGTTCGGACGCCACCAGTCCGGGCAACCCGAGGGGATCGTCGAGCGAGCCGTCCGCCAGGTGCAGGATCTGCAACTGGCTCAGACCCTTGTGGTTCCACAGCAGGGCTACCGTGCTGTGGTCGTCGCTCACGGCGAACTCGTCGAGATCGCCGTCCTCACGCTCGGCCAGCACCCGGTACGACACGCCCTCCGACGACACCGCCACGCCCAGCAGCCGCGCGAACTCCGCGCCGTTGTCGCTGCGCACCAGCGCCCGCAGATATCTCTCCGGTTCGCCGTCGCTGGACGCCCACGGCGAACGAAGCTGGTCCACCACGCCGAGCAGCCGATGGTCGTCGAGAATGACCCCGGCGTCCGTGGTGGCACCGACGTCGTTGGGTAGCAGCGCAATCCGCGTGCCGTCCTCGTGCAGCAGCAGCAACTCCCGGTGACCGCGCGGACCGACCCGCAGCAACGCCGAACCCGCCCACGCGTCGACGAGGTGGCCGCCGACGCGGCGATCGAGCACCACGGTGTCCTGGGTGTGCGGGTCCACCAGCCGGGATTCCGCCACCCCCTCCTCGTCGGTGGCGACCGTCGCCACCCGGTTCCCGTCCCACCCGACGAGTTCCGTCGACGAGTCCCCGGCCGACCCGAGGCGGCGGGCGCCGCGGTCGTCGGGGTCGGTGCTCACCACCCATACCTGGGTGCGCGTACCGGCGTCGGGCGCCACCTCGCACGCCAGCCAACGGCCGTCCGCCGAGTGCATGATCCGGGTGACCGGCCCGTCCACCGGCAACTCGACCCACCGCGCCGCGCTCGTGTCGCGGCCGGACAGGAACCGCTGCACCGCACGGGGATAGCCGCCGTCGTCGACGAGATGAGCGATTGCCGTGCCGTCCGGCGCGACCGACGCACCCGACGTGAAGCGGATGTGGCGCGGCTGTGCCGCCGCGGTGGTCGTCGCGGTATCCGGTGTTCGCGCCACCGAGGTCGTCTCCGTCTCGCCGCTCACAACTGTTCCATCTCCTGGAGCCACATTTCCAGCAGGGCCACCTGCCACAGGGCGTTCGCCCCGAGGGTGGTCCGATGCCTGTTCGGGTCGGCGAGCAGCGCGTCGAGTGCCTCCGGCCGGTACAGCCCGCGGTCGCGGGCGCTCCGGCTGTGCAACGCATCGCGCACCAGGGTCAGTACGTCCCCGTCGAGGTGCCGGATGCCCGGCACCGGGAAGTAGCCCTTGGTCCGGTCGATGATCTCCGCCGGCAGGTGCTTGCGGCTCGCATCCTTGAGGACGCCCTTGCCGCCGGAGGCCAGCTTCAGTTCGGGCGGGCAGGTCGCGGCCAGTTCGACGAAGTCGTGGTCGAGGAACGGTACCCGCCCCTCGAGGCCCCACGCCATCGTCATCGTGTCGACCCGCTTGACCGGATCCTCGATCAGCATGACCGTCGTGTCGAGACGCAGCGCCGCATCGACCGCCGTCGCCGCCCCCGCCGCGGCGTGCTGCTCGGCCAGGAACTCGCCACTCGCGTCGTGATCGAGGGAGTACCGAGGGTCGAGCAGCGCGACGATGTCGGCGTGGGTACGGTCGGCGAACACCTTCGCGTACGCCTCGGCGGACCGTTCCCGGGCCACCTCCGTCAGCGGCGGATACCAGTCGTAGCCGGCGAGTATCTCGTCGGCGCCCTGCCCGGACTGCACCACCTTCACCGACTTGCTCACCTCCTCCGACAGCAGGTAGAACGCCACGCAGTCGTGGCTGACCATCGGCTCGCTCATCGCCGCCACGTTCTTCGGCACCGCCGGCAACAGCCGGGACGAGTCGATGTGGATCTTGTGATGGACGGTGCCGAACGTCCGCGCCACGAGATCGGAGTAGACATACTCGTCCCCGGATTCGCCACCGGCCGGATCGAATCCGATGCTGAACGTGGCCAGGTCTCGCTGGCCCTGCTCCGCGAGCAACGCCACGACCAGGCTCGAGTCGATGCCTCCCGAGAGCAGCACCCCCACCGGCACGTCGGCGACCATTCGCCGGCTCACCGCGGTCCGCAGCGAATCCAGCAGCGCTTCCTGCCAATCCACGGCCGTCCACGTCGTCCGCGCGGGGTCCCGCGTGAATGCCGGCTCCCAATAGCGGCGCTCGGTGCTGCCCCCGTCGGGCTCGATCACCCGCACGGTCGCCGGCGGCAGCTTCCGGATCCCCCGCAGCATCGTGTGCGGTGCGGGCACCACCGAGTGGAAGCTCAGGTAGTGGTGCAGCGCGACGCGGTCGACGGTGGTGTCGACCTCGCCGGCGCGGAGCAACGCCGGCACGGTGGAGGCGAACCGCAACCGCCCCGGCCCCTCCGCCAGATAGAGCGGCTTGATGCCGAGCCGGTCGCGGGCCAGGGTCAACGCGCCGGTGTCGGTGTTGTGCACGGCGAATGCGAACATGCCCTTGAAGTGCTGCACGCATTCCGCGCCCCAACGGTGGAAGCTCTTGAGCACCACCTCGCTGTCCGCCGTCGAGAAGAACCGGTAGCCGGCCCCCTCCAGCTCCGAACGCAGCTCCCGGTAGTTGTAGATGCACCCGTTGAAGACCAGTGCCAACCCGAGCTCACTGTCGATCATCGGCTGGCTGCCGCGCGCCGACAGGTCGATGATCGTCAGCCGCCGATGCCCGAACGCCACCGATCCGCGCGCGTGGAGGCCGGCCGCATCGGGGCCCCGGGCGCTCATGGCGTCGGTCATCCGCCCGACCGCGGCCACGTCCGGGGGAGCCCCGTCGAAGCGCATCTCCCCACACACACCGCACATCGTGCTCTCCTTCCGGCTCACACCCTCCGGTTATTCGTCGCTGCCCGCGCCGCGTGGGGGACCGAGCACCCAGGTGTCCTTCCCCCCGCCGCCCCGGGACGAATTGACGACCATGCTCCCGATAGGGGCCACCCGGGTCAGCGCCCCCGGAGCGACGTGGGCACGCACCGACGGCCCCTCGGCCCGCAGATGAACGAATGCGCGCAGGTCGATATGGTGCGGAAACAGGCCGCTCCCGTCGAACGTCGGATGCGTCGACAACGGCACGACCTCCTGCGCGACGTACCGCTCCGGGTGGGTGAGCAGGTCCCGCCGCCGCTCCAGCAGCTCGTGTCGCGACGCTTCCGGGCCGATGGTGATACCGGCGCCGCCGAACCCGTCGATCGGCTTGACCACCAGCTCCGCCAACCGGTCGAGGACGTAGTCGCGTTGCTCACGCTCGGCGCACACCCATGTGGGCACCTGCTCGAGGATCGGCTTCTCGCCGAGGTAGTACGCGATCATTGCCGGCACATACGAATAGACGGCCTTGTCGTCCCCGACCCCGTTCCCCAGGGAGTTGGCGATCGTCACGTTGCCGGCCTGCAGCGCGGCCCGGAGCCCCCTGCGCAGCGGGTTCCCGTCGTGCCCGATCGAGGACAGCAGCATGTCCTCGTCGAGGCGGACGTACAGCACGTCCACTCGCGTAGCCTCGCGGCCCCGGTGCCGGTACACGACGTCGTCGCGTACCGACAGTTCCCCGGTCAGCACGAGGGGCAGTCCGGACTTCTCGGCCAGCAACCGGTGCTCGAACCACGCCGAGTCCTTCCACCCGGCGCTGAGCAGCGCCACGGAGACGTCCGGTCCCGCGGCCGCTGCGGGCGCCGCCGCCTGCAGCGTCTGCCGCGTCATCTCCGGCATCGAGTCCACGGACATCACGTCGGCCGGCATGCCGAGGGCCCCGAGGAACCGTGTCGTCATCGCGCGATGCGCCATCGCATACCCCACGCCCGACGGAACCCTCAGGTTGTCCTCGAGCACCACGAAGTCACCCGGGCCCGTGCTGACGAGGTCGATCCCGCAGATGTGGGCGCGCACCGGGGGATTCGCTGCGGCGGCCCCGGTGGCCCGATAGCCGGGTGCACGGTCGAGCAACTCGGAGGGAATCACCCCGTCCCGCACCGCGGCCTGCTCGCCGTAGATGTCGCCGAGGAAGGCGTTGAGGGCCAGGGCGCGTTGCTGCAAACCCGGGACCAGGTGCGACCATTCGGTGTGCGGGACGATGCGCGGGACGATGTCCATGGGAAAGACCTGGGCACGGTCCTCGCCGCTCACCCGGAACGTCACGCCGTCGACGCTCTGTTCCCGGTCGATGGACTCCTGGATGCGGCGCAGTTCGGCCGCACCGACCCGCGCCACCGCGGCCAGGACCGCCTCGTACTCGCGACGGGGACGCCCGCCGACCTCGACGGCCTCGTCGTACCGGTCGTCCACGTCGCCCGCTCGCAGCGGAACGTAGCCGTGGAGCAGGGTTGCACCGGGATCGGCGATCTCCGGCACCGCGCGCACGCGCCCCGCGGTTTCGTCGAGAAGCAGATCCACCACGTCGGTCAGGCGGCCCCGTCGGCGCAGCACCCGCCGCTGGCGGGCGGCCGAACTGCCGACCTGCAGGGCGGTCTCCGCGAGCTCCGATACCAGGGCCCAGTCGTCGTTCGCCTCGAGCTGGGGCCGGAGCGACCGGATCAGTCCGTCGACGATCTCCCTTGCCGGCCGCGGGGTGGCCGACTGCACGTCGACCAGAGAATCCTCGAGGCCGGAGCGCGAGGCGCGCCACATGGCGGCGCGCACCAGGGTCGGCGAGACGTCGAGCCCCGGGACACCGGCCCGCAGGTCGGTCACCTCCCGATCGACCAGGGCGCGGAACAGCCCGGCGATCAGCGTGATCGTGTCCACCGACGGGCAGCTGTCGCACACGCGCAGCTCGAGGGTCGGATACCGGTCCGAGGGGCGGAGATCGAAGTACACCATGCCCGGGTCGGTGATCACGCCGGTCGAGACCAGGTCCGCGATGAGCCTGTCGTACTCTGCGGCCGACGACACCGGCGCGGCCGGCCCGGTACTCGGCCACCGGATCCACACCAGGTTGCGGACGCTGGCATATCCGGTGTCCGTGCCGTCGGCCCAGAACGGCGAGCTCGCGCTCAGGGCGAGGAAGATCGGCAGGAACGCGGCGACCCGATTGGCGACCTGCACCGCCTCGTCCCGGTCGGGAATGTCCACGTGCACCTGGGTGCCGCAGATCAGCTGCTCGCGGGCCAGGAGCTGGTAGTCGGCCAGCATGCGGCGATACCGCGGCGTCTCGGTGACCTGCATCTCCGCGGGCACGGCCAGTGGGACCGCGCCCGCGGCGGCGATGCCGAGGCCGAGCTCGGCGGCGGTGTCGACGAGAACGGACCGGCGGTGCACCAGATCTGCGCGGAGACCCGCGAGATCCGGAAACACACCGCTGTTGACCTCGACGACGCAGCGCTGCAGTTCCTCGACGTAGACGTCGCCGGGCAGGCGCGCGAGCAGTTCCGGGGCGCGTGGCGTGAGGCGCCGGGTCTTCGCGTCGATGAGGTGGAATTCCTCCTCGACACCAAGCTTGCGGGCCCCGCCGTCGAACATGCGTTTACACGGTACGCGGCCCGCATCGTCCTCGCAGAAGGAAACCGCGGGTCACGGACACCGCAGTGGCCGTCGACCGTGTCCCCGCCCCGCCCCACCCCGCCCCGCGCGCCGGGACGGGGGACTCGGAATCACCAGTCGTCGCCTGCCCCGATCACCGGGGCGGTCGCCGGCGGCACCTCGCCGATCACGGCGGTGGTGTTCGCCGCGGTCACCAGGATCGTCGGACGCGCCCGTCGCGGAGCGTCCTCGTCGGCGCGTCCGGTGCCCGGGACGGCGGCGGGGAGCGGATGACGTGCGGCCGCAGCTGCGGCCGTCACCGGAGCGGACGTGGGCGGTCGCGGTCCCGACGGCGTGCCGGCGAGACCTCCGCCCGCGGTCCCGAGGGCCGTGGCGCCGCCCGCGCCCAGCGCCACGGCGCTCCCGGAACCCAGCGCCACGGCGCTCCCGGAGCCCAGCGTCACGGCGCCGGTGCTCGCCGGTGCGGTCGCGGCGGTCATCGTGGGGCCGGCCGTGACGGTGCCACCCCCGAACGCCGCGGCGTGCGTCTGCGCGGGAAGGTCTCCGGACACACCGACCGCGTCGGCGACGGTATCCACAGCTCCCGTAGCCGCCGCTGCGACGTCGGCCGGAGCGGGCAGGCCGGGCGTGGCGACGGGGGCGGGCACGGCGATCGGTGCGGCGAGGGCGTTCATCGCCGTGGTGTAGCCGAGAAGCTCGCCGCGGGTGCGCGCGACCACCGCCAGTGCCGCGGATACATGCTCGGCGGCGGCGGTGAGCAGCGCGATCTGACCCGGCGGCGTCAGCGCGACGGGTGCGGTCGCGGTGGCGAAGGCCAGGAAGGACTGGGCGATCCCGCCGAGTTCGACGTTGCCCCGCTCGACACTCGCGGTGGCGGCGCGCGTGACGGCCCCGATCTCGTCGCCCCGTTCGCTCAGTTCGACCGCGCTGACCTGGGCCTGGCGACCCTTGTCGAGCGCCGCCTCGGCGGGTGCGCCCTCCCACGAGTCCGGCAGTGCGTGCAGTGCCGTGCGGGCCAGCGACGCCGCCCCGTCGAGCACCCGCGACGACTGCTGCAGGACCGCCGACGGATCGAGCGCGTCGACGATGCCGGTACCGAACAGGTCGCCGAGGTCGCGCAGTGGACACAGCATTTCGTCGATTCCCGGCACTGCCGGAACCGGAATAGACTGCAGCACTTCGGTTATCGGATCGATCCTGGGTTCGGGCAACCACGTCGGCGGGGCCGGTGGCGGCGCGGGCAGCGGCAGGTCGAGGACCGGGCCGGCGGGGGACGCGCGCAGCGCGTCGAGGACGGTGGGCGAGGCGACCGGCGTCTCCTGTGCGATCACCGCGCGCCCCCGAGTCCCGTCGCGGCCGCACCGAGGCCCGCGGCGACCGCTGCGTCGAGCGCCTCGTACCGGGTGGCGGCGTCGTGCGCGGCGACACCGCCGGACGTGTAGACGTATGCCAGCTGCGCGACGGCGCGGGTGTGCGCACCCTGCGTGACGGCGAACGCCGCGACGAAGTCCGCGCCGATCAGGCCCATGGCGGGGCTCAGCGACGAGACGTTGGCCTGCAGATCCATCGCGCCCGCGCGGGCGACCTCCTCCGCGGCGCGCAGGGATGCGCTGCCGAAGGCCCGGACCCCGTCGGGTACGACACGGACGCCGCCTCCCGTCGAGAACGAGCCGACAGCGTCGAGTAAACCGCTCATGATGACCCCCCAATCAGATTCGCGTGCGCAGCACTCTAACTCGAGTCGGCGACACGGGCGACGAGCGTGCGGGCGACGTCGCGCACGGGCTCTGCGGGCGCGGTGAATCCGAGCACGCGCAGCGCCGCCTCCGCCAGCACGTCGGGCAGGTCGGCGACGGCGTCCGTGCCCCGGTCCGCGCGGATGTTGATGGCGGATTCGACCAGCCGGAACGGCAGATCGGCGCGCGGGTCGTCGGCGTCCGCGCCGGCGCCGAGGCGGTCGAGGACGGCGACCGTGAGCCGCCGGTAGCACTCGCGCAGACCGGTCCGGGCGGTGTGGAACTGCGCGAAGCGCTCGGTGCGCACCTCCGGAAGCAGGTACAGCGCACCGAGATTCCAGCGTCCCGCGACGAGCTGCGCGGTGTCGAACAGTGCCAGGGCGTACAGCCGCGCCTCGGCGGGCGCGTCGTCGCCGAGGCGCTCGCAGAACGACAGGGTGGGCGCGACGGTCTGCTCGAGCAGCGCCGCGAGGATGTCGTCCTTGGTGGCGAAGTGGTTGTACAGGGAGGCCTGCCGGACGCCGACCGCCTCGGCCACGAGCCGCGTCGAGGTCGACGCGAATCCACGTGTGGTGAACAGTTCCGCTGCGGCGTCGAGAATTTCGGCGCGCGCGGTGGAACCGGGCCGGCGTGGCCGGTGCAGTCGGGGGCGTCCGGGACGGGCGTGGGTCACGTCCTCGACGATGGCACAGATCGGACGGTGACAGCGCCCCGGGCGGGCGGTGAGCAGACCGTCACACGGAGGAAACGTCGGTCACGAACTCGTTACGCCGCGGTCATTCGGACAAGACGTGACCTCGCGAAAACTGTCACTCGACAGTTTTTCGACGGTCACCCGGCCGCCGCCACCGCGCACAGAACGGACACCGCCATGAGCCTGACGCTCACCCGGCCGGCTGCCGCTGCACCGACCGCCTCGCACCAGGACGCGGGCGACCTGGGCGAATTCGGCTACCAGCAGCAGCTGCACCGCAACCTCGGCAAGTTCGCCTCCTTCGCCGCCGGCTTCTCGTTCGTCTCCATCCTGACGACCATCTTCCAGCTGTTCGGCCTCGGCTTCGGCTTCGGCGGCCCCGCCTTCTTCTGGACGTGGGTGGTGGTCTTCGCCGGTCAGTTCATGGTCGCCCTGAACTTCGCCGAACTCGCGGCCCGCTACCCGATCTCCGGGGCGATCTATCAATGGGCCCGCCGGATGGGCGGCGAGGTGGTCGGCTGGTTCGCCGGCTGGTTCATGATCCTCGCCCAGATGGTCACCGCCTCGGCCGCCGCGATCGCCCTGCAGGTGGTCCTGCCGAACATCTGGAGCGGATTCCAGATCATCGGCGACGACCCGTCGCTGACCTCCTCCTCCGGCGCCGCCAACGCCGTCCTGCTCGGCTCGGTGCTGCTCGTGCTCACCACGATCATCAACAGCATCGGCGTGAACTGGATGTCGCGGATCAACAGCATCGGCGTCACCTGCGAGATCGTCGGTGTCGTCGCCGTGATCGGCATGTTCTTCACCCACGCCGTCCGCGGCCCGCAGGTCGTCCTCGACACCGGCGTCACCGGGGAGGCCCCCGGCTACGGCTGGGCGTGGATCGTCTCGGGCCTCATGGCCGCCTACGTCATGGTCGGCTTCGGCTCGGCCGGCGAACTCGCCGAGGAGACCCGCAACCCGCGGCGCGTCGCACCCCGCACCATCCGCCTCGCCCTGTCGGTCTCCGCCCTCGGCGGCGGCCTGATGATCCTCGGCGCCCTCATGGCCGCCCCCAGTCTCACCGACGGCCGCCTCGCCGCAGAGGGCCTGCCCTACGTGCTCGGCGCCATCCTGTCCTCGCCGTGGGGCACGCTGCTCCTCGTCGACGTCGCCATCGCCGTGTTCATCTGCACCCTGGCCATCCAGACCGCCGCGTCGCGCCTGATCTTCTCGATGGCCCGCGACGAGCGCCTGCCCGCGTCGAAGATCCTGTCGCACGTCAACGCCCGCACCGGCACTCCCATCGCGCCGGCCGTGCTGATCGGCGTGGTGTGCATCGGCATCCTCGCGGTCAACATGGGCAACAGCGCGATCTTCGCGACCCTGTCGAGCGTGTGCATCGTGCTCATCTACCTCGCGTACCTGATGGTCACCGTGCCGCTGCTGCTGCGCCGGCTGCGCGGTTGGCCGCACGACGGCACGGCGACCGACGCCGATGGCAACCCGCTGTTCTCCCTCGGCCGATGGGGTCTGCCCGTCAACGCCCTCGCCGTCGCGTACGGCCTGCTGATGGTGGTCAACCTGTCCTGGCCGCGCGCCGAGATCTTCAACCCGGACGGCACCATGCCGCTGATGCAGTGGGCCGCGCCGCTCACCGTCGCCGCCGTCGTCGCCCTGGGTGCCCTGTGCTTCCCGCGCCGCGCCGCGCACCCGAACCCCGTCACGATCGGAGCCTGAGATGACCGACGTCCTCGACACCGCCACCACCCACGCCGCCAAGGCGCACGCCCGCGCGCAGGCCGGCACCGTCACCGACGGCATGCCCACCGTGCCCGCCACCGCGTACCCCACCCCGCCCGGCGGCCGCACCGCCACCATGACCTGGGCGGAGACCGTGCCCGGCGGCCGCTACACCGCCAAGGCCCTCGCCCGCGGCACGCGGCTGCGGCTGCGCGACATCGACGGCGCCGCCTGCGCCCACCTGCTGCTCTTCCGCGCCGACGCCCCGCACGAGCGGCTCAACGTCGCCGACACCGTCAAGGTGCCGTGGCAGGCCTACCTCGGCGTCGGGCACCCGCTGCTGTCGGACCAGGGTCGGGTGCTCGCCACCGTCGTCGCCGACACCTCCGGCCGCCACGACGCCCTGTGCGGCACCACGAACCTCGCCGGGAACACGGCGAAATACGGTGCGGGCAGCCTGCACTCGCACGCCCCCGCCGGGCGGGAGCTGTTCACCGTCGCCGCCGCGAAGCACGGCCTCGCCCCGCGCGACCTGCCGCCGTCCCTGTCGTTCTTCCACGGCGTGCGCGTCGCGGCCGACGGGGCCCTGACCAGCACCGGCACCGCCGGCGCCGGAGCCTGCGTCGAGCTGCTGATCCACCTGCCGGTGATCGCACTCATCGCCAACACCGCCCACCCCCTCGACCCGGCACCCGGGTTCCCCACCACCACCCTCGAGGTGCTCGCCTGGCACGCCCCGCGTGACCTCGACGTCCTGCCGAACACGGACCCCGAATACCGGCGCGCCGTCCTCAACGCCGAGGACGCCTGGACTGCCGCCACCGGAACGGAGCACTGATCATGACCTCGACCCTCGACCTGCCGGCGCTCGTCCCCGGGACCGTGATCCGCGACGAGATCGCCGGTGCCCGCGGACCGTGGTCGGCCGTCGTCGCCGCCGGCGACGTGCTCACCATCGTCGACCTGCACGGCAACCAGGCCGTCGACACCCTGATCTACGACGCCCACGACACCACCGTCCGCTACAGCGCCGCCGCCACCGTCGCCGCGCAGGGCAACCTGTTCCTCACCGCCGGCTCGGTGCTGCGCGCCGCCGACGGCGAGGAACTGATGACCCTCGTCGCCGACGAGGTCGGCAACCACGACACCGTCGGCGGCGCCTGCTCGCAGGAGTCGAACACCCTGCGCTACGGCCACCACACCAAGCACCAGCACGCCTGCGTCGAGAACTTCCTCATCGAGGGTGCCCGGTGGGGTCTGGGCAAACGCGACCTGGTTTCCAACATCAACTTCTTCATGAACGTGCCCGTCGACCCCGACGGCACCCTCGGCATCGTCGACGGCCTCTCCGCGCCCGGCAAGCGCCTCGCGCTGCGCGCCGACCGCGACGTGCTCGTCCTCGTCTCCAACTGCCCGCAGATCAACAATCCGTGCAACGGTTTCGACCCCACCGCGGTGCGGATGATCGTCACCCGACCGGAGGCCCGACCGTCATGACCACCAAGATCACCGTCGACCGTCCCGGCATGCTCACCACGGTGCAGGACTATCCGGGCCGCACCGGCTACTGGCAGATCGGGGTCCCGCCCTCCGGCCCGATGGACGACCTGTCGTTCCGCCTCGGCAACGCCGCGCTCGGCAACCCCGAGGGCGCGCCCGGCCTCGAATCCACCATGGCCGGACCGGCCCTGCGCTTCACCGACGCCACCGAGGTGTGCGTCACCGGCGCCCCGGCGACCGTGACGGTGAACGGCACGGTGGTCCCGCAGTGGCGTCCCGTCACCGTCCCCGCCGGCGGCGTGCTCGACGTCGGCGCCGTCGCCGGCCCCGGCCTGCGCGTGTACGTACTCGTCGGCGGCGGACTCGACGTCCCCGAATTCCTCGGCAGCGCAGCCACCTTCACCCTCGGAAGGTTCGGCGGCCACGAGGGCCGCACCCTCACCGAGGGCGACGTGCTCGTCGTCGGGGAGGCCGCGACCGGAGCGGCCGCCCCGGTGCCGGCCGAGCACGTGCCGGCCATGACCGCGCGCTGGGAGATCGCCGTCACCGAGGGCCCGCACGGCGCGCCGGAGTTCTTCACCCGCAGCGACATCGACACGCTCTACGCCACCGATTACGAGGTGCACTTCAACTCCGACCGCACCGGCGTGCGCCTGACCGGGCCGAAGCCGCAGTGGGCACGCACCGACGGCGGGGAGGCCGGCCTGCACCCGTCCAACATCCACGACAACGCGTACTCCGTCGGCGCGCTCGACTTCACCGGCGACACCCCCATCCTCCTCGGGCCCGACGGCCCGAGCCTGGGCGGATTCGTCTGTCCCGTCACCGTCGTCGCCGCGGACCGGTGGAAGCTCGGTCAGCTCGCGCCCGGGCACACGGTGCGGTTCGTGCCCGTCCGCGCCGAGCACGCCGCGTCGCGTCGCGCACTCGGCGTCGCCCGCCGCGCCGGGCTGTCGCTGGTGGTCTCGCCCGGTGGCGACGGCGACGACGGCGTCCTCGCCCGCCGCGACGGCGACACCGCCGTCACCTACCGGCGCAGCGGCGACGACAACGTCCTCGTCGAATACGGCGACATGACGCTCGATCTCGCGCTGCGGGCCCGTGTGCACGCGCTGCACCAGCGGCTCGACGCCGAACGTCCCGCGGGCCTGCTCGAGCTCACCCCCGGCATCCGGTCGCTCCAGGTCAAGGTCGACCCCGACGCGCTGCCGGTGCCGACGCTGCTCGACCTGCTCGGCGAGGCCGAGGAGCAGCTCCCGTCGAGCGACGAGCTCGTGGTGCCGAGCCGGCGGGTGCGCCTGCCCCTGTCGTGGGACGACCCGGCCACCCGCGAAGCGATCCAGCGGTACATGCACGGGGTGCGGGCGGACGCGCCGTGGTGCCCGTGGAACATCGAGTTCATCCGCCGGATGAACGGCCTCGACTCGGTGAACGACGTGTTCGACACCGTCTTCGCCGCCGACTACATGGTGCTCGGCCTCGGCGACGTGTACCTCGGGGCGCCGGTCGCGACCCCGCTCGACCCGCGGCACCGGCTCGTGACGACCAAATACAACCCGGCCCGCACGTGGACGCCGGAGAACGCCGTCGGCATCGGCGGGGCGTACCTGTGCATCTACGGCATGGAAGGCCCGGGCGGCTACCAGTTCGTCGGCCGCACGACCCAGGTGTGGAACCACCGCCACCCGCAGGCCGCCGGCCCGTTCGAGGCCGGCACACCGTGGCTGCTGCGCTTCTTCGACCGGATCTCCTGGTACCCCGTCGAACCGGAGGAGCTGATGGACCTGCGCGCCGACCTCGCGGCGGGCCGCGGCGGGGGAGTGGACATCACCGACGGCACGTTCTCCCTGGCCGAGCACCAGCGGTTCCTGGCCGGCAACGCCGCGTCGATCGACGCCTTCCAGCAGGTGCAGTCGGTGGCGTTCGCCGCCGAGCGCGCCCGCTGGGAGGCAGCGGCCGCGTAGCTCCGGTGTGCCCTTTGGGCGGCCCCTTCCGCCGGAAGGACACACCGGCGGCACAGCCGCCTACACGACGGCGTCGGCCTCGATCTCGATGAACAGGCCCTTGTCGATGAGACTCGAGACCTCGAGGATGGTGGAGGCCGGGCGGATCTCGCCGAACACCTCGCCGTGCACGAGCGCGGCCTCCTCCCATGTCGACATGTCGGTGAGGTACATGCGCGTGCGGATCACGTCCGTCAGCGAGGCGCCGGCCTCGCCGAGCGCGGCCTCGATGGTCTTCAGTGCGGCGCGCGTCTGGTCGGCGAGGGTGTCGCCGGCGCCGGTGGTGCCGGACACGGCGATCTGGTTGCCGATGCGCACGGCGCGGGAGTAGCCGATCCTGGGCTCCCATTCGGAGCCGGACGAGATGTTCACACGGGTCATGGCCCGGAATTCTGTCAGGCCGTCCCCGCCGCCCCGCGCTTGACTGTCGTTAGCACGTATGTTCGACTGACTGCATGCGGTGGGCGGCACAGACTCTCGACGTCGACGACGGCGCGCTCCCCGGCCTCGAACGGGCCGGGCTCGTCCGCAGCGTCCAGACCCCCGAGTTCGAGGGCATCACCTTCCACGAGGTGCTGTGCAAGAGCGCGCTCAACAAGACTCCCGAGGCATCGAACCTGCCGTTCCGCTTCACCGTCAACACTTTTCGCGGCTGCTCGCACGCGTGCCGCTACTGTTTCGCCCGCCCGACCCACGAGTATCTCGACCTCGACGCGGGCCGTGACTTCGACAGCCGGATCGTGGTCAAGACCAACGTCGCGGCCGTGCTGCGCCGGGAACTCGCGCGACGGTCGTGGAAGCGCGAGCACGTCGCCCTGGGCACCAATACCGACCCGTACCAGCGGGCCGAGGGCCGCTACCGGCTGATGCCCGGCGTCATCCGGGCCCTCGCCGAATCCGGCACGCCGTTCTCGATCCTGACCAAGGGCACGCTGCTGCGCCGCGACCTGCCGTTGCTCACCCTCGCCGCCGGGCAGGTCGACGTCGGCGTCGCCGTCTCCCTCGCGATCGGCGACCCCGACCTGCAGAAGCAGATCGAACCCGGCACCCCGTCGCCCAAGGCGCGCCTGGACCTGATCCGCGCCGTCAGCGACGCCGGCCTGCCCTGCCACGTCATGGTCGCCCCGGTCATCCCGTGCCTCACCGACTCCACCCGCCACCTCGACGACCTGCTCGGCGCGATCTCGGCGGCGGGGGCGACCGGCGTGACGGTGCTGCCGATGCACCTGCGCGGCGCCACCCGCGGCTGGTTCCTGTCGTGGCTGGGTCAGGAGCACCCCGCCCTGCTTCGGCGATACCGGCAGATCTACGGCCGCGGCGCGTACGTCTCACCGGAGTACAAGACGTGGTTGAAGGACCGCGTCGATCCGCTGGTGGCCCGCTACGGGCTCGGCGCGCGCGTGGCCGAGCACCGGCGCCCGGCCGCAGTGCCGCCACGGCCGGCAGCCGAGTCGGCGGACCCCACCCTGTTCTGAGCGGCGCTGCGGACCTCGGGACACGACGTCGCCCCCGGGGTGAGGGAGGTACCCGCGACGGCGACACCGGCCGGTCCGTCAGGTGGTTTCCGGGACCACGTCGGCGACCCCGGCGTTCGCGTCCACCGGCGCAATCGGAGCGGCACTGCGGCGCTGCCGGTAGACGCCGACTCCGACGACGACGGCGGCGAGGGCCGAGGACGTCAGCATCTGGCTGCGCGTGCTCTCCAGGGCGATCATGCCGGCGCACAGCGCGACGATCGCCGCGATGGTGAACCAGGTGAGGTACGGGAAGAGCCACATCCTCGGCGACAGCTCCCGGCCCTGGGCCTCGAGCGAGCGGCGCATGCGCAGCTGGGACGCGGCAATGACGAGCCACACGAACAGGGCGATCGCTCCGGAGGAATTGACCAGGAACAGGAACACCGTCTCGGGGTAGAGGTAGTTCAGGCCCACGGTGAGGAAGCCGACCACGGTGGAGACGAGAACTGCGTTGCGGGGCACACCGGACCGCCCGATGGTGGCCAGCGACGGCGGGGCGTCACCACGGCGCGACAGGGAGAAGATCATGCGGCTGGCGGTGTACAGGCCCGAGTTCAGGCACGAGAGCACCGACGTCAGCACGATGACGTCCATGATGGTGGCGGCCGCCGGGATGCCGAAGGAGTCGATGACCGCCACGTACGGGCTCAACGCCACCGAGGCGTCGTCCCACGGCAGCAGGGTGACGACGACGGCGATCGAGCCGATGTAGAAGATCAGGATCCGCCACACGACCGACCGCACCGCCTTGCGCACCGCCTCGGCCGGGTTGGCGGACTCGCCGGCGGCGATGGTCGCGATCTCGGCTCCGAAGAAGGAGAACACCACGACGAGGACCCCGGCGAGTACGGCACCTGTCCCGTTGGGGAAGAAGCCGCCGTGACCGGTGAGGTTGCTCAGTCCCGGCGCCTCGACGCCGGGCAGAAAGCCGCAGATCGCGAGGATGCCGAGCACGAGGAACGCCACGATCGCCGTGACCTTGATTGCGGCGAACCAGAACTCGAACTCGCCGAACGACTTCACCGACGCGATGTTGGTCAGCGTCAGCACGACCATGAGCACCAGCGCCCACGTCCACTGGGGCACGCCGGGAATCCAGCGGTTCATGATCACCGCGCCGGCCGTCGCTTCGATGCCCAGGACGATGATCCAGAACCAGGCGTAGAGCCATCCGATGGAGAACCCGGCCCATCGTCCGATGGCCCGGTCGGCATACGCCGAGAACGACCCCGTCTGCGGATTCGCCGCCGCCATCTCGCCGAGCATGCGCATCACGAGCACGACGACGACTCCGGCGAGTGCGTAGGCGACCAGCACCCCGGGACCGGTCTCCCGGATCGCAGCGCCCGAGCCGACGAACAAGCCCGCACCGATGACGCCCGCGATCGCGATCATCGACAGGTGCCGCTTCTCGAGCGTGTGCCTCAGCTCGGGCTGATCGCTGTTCGACATGGGAACCCCTTCACAACCAGGTTTGGTATCGAGTGTGATGTACCTCTCGACCGCCTGAGTCTGAGGTTCCCGCTCCGCCGCTGTAATAGACACATCGGCGAGCCGTCGATCCCGACGTTCGACGAAACGGCAGATGCGCGGCGCCGGCCTGGGATTTTCCGGCGGTCCGAGCGGTCGCGCGTGGGTCGACTTAACGGGAAGTTAACGGGCGTGGTCCGGACAAAGTCGGCATCTCGGTCGCCGCGGCGAGTGCGGACGCCGGGCCGGTCGCGTGGCCGGCCACGGGCGGACCGGTGCGCGGTTATGCCGGGTCGGTCCGTTCCCGCACGAGGATCCACCGGTTGCTGCTGCCCCGCCTGCGGTAGGACAACTCGTCCAGCGCCGCCAAGGCGATCGCCAGGCCCCGGCCCCGCTCGGCCATGTCCCCGGGCATCCGGACCGTCTCGAGGTCGACGCGCGCGGGCCGGCCGTCGTCGTGGAAGCGGGCCTCGATCCGGTCCGGGGACAGGCGCAGCTTCAGCCGCATCGTGACCGGAGCGCCGTCGCCGGCGTGCTCGACGATGTTGGCGGCGATCTCGGCCACCGCGATCTCGAAGGGGAAGCGATCCTCGTCCTCCACCTGCCCCGCGCACATCATCTCCTCGATCAGCGCGTGCACGTCGGTGAGTGTGTCGGCGCCCGTGACCGTCGTCAGAGCCCAAGATCCCGCGCCGGGGTCAGTCGCCATCGAACGCGGCGTCCGCGGAGTCGTACGTGCGCAGCACGCGGTCGAGGCTCGTCAGCGACAGCACGCTGCGCACCTGCGCCGTGGGCGCCGCCAGTCGCAGGTCCCCGCCGGCCTGCCGGGCGGCCTTGAGCCCCGACACCAGCGCCCCGAGCCCCGACGAGTCGATGAACTCGGTGCCGCCGAGGTCGACGACGACGCGGGCGGACCCGCCCTCGACGAGGCCGCGCAGCTGTTCCCGCAGCCGCGGTGCGGCGACCATGTTCAGCCGGCCCTCGGGCCGGACCACCACCACGTCCGAGCCGGTGGTGCGGGTTGCGAAGTGCGTCATCGTTTTCCTTCCATGTCGGGCCCGCGGTAGCGGACCGCCGGTATCACCACACTCAGGATCGCCAGGTCGAACAGCACCCAGAACAGGTTGACGCCGACGCCGAGCACCGAGCTCGCGCCCAGATACCAGCGCACCACGCCCACCGCCGACGCGATCACCAGCAGCGCCATCGCCGCGATCTGGTACCGCACCTTGCCCCACGGGAGCGTGGCGCGGCCCTGCCGCGTCTTCGGGGTCACCGCGAAGTCGAGGGGCTTGTGCAGGTACACGTTGCGAAATGCCGTCCAGCACGCCTTGATCCACACCGGGAACAGCGCCAGGCTGTACTGCTGCCCCCGCCAGGTCGGGGTGCCCCGACCGACCACGAAGAACAGCAGCTGGTTCAACAGCAGGAACGGGATGAGCCGGCCGAAGAAGTCCCAGCTGTAGGCCTGCACGGGCAGGACTCCGAAGATCAGGTAGATCACCGGCGCGGCGATGTAGGCGACGGCCGCGAAGCCGGCGAGGTAGCTCCACATCGTTGCCCAGTACATCAGCCGCTGCGGGATCGTCAATCCTCGCTGCACGAGCGGATTCTCCCGCAGCATCACCTGGATCGTGCCCTGCGCCCAGCGCAGCCGCTGGGTGAGCATTGTGCCCACATCCTCCGGCGCGAGACCGCGCGCGAGCACCTCGTGGTGGTAGACCGACTTCCAGCCCATCCCGTGCAGGCGCATCGACGTGGCCATGTCCTCGGTCACCGAGATCGTCGCCAGCGCCAGCGTCGGTTCGGCCTCGTCGTCGCGGCTGACGTCGACGGCGCGGATCATCGTGCGGATCGACTCGAGCGCCCCGAGCGGCGACCACTCGCGGTCGGCGAGGCGCGACAGTGTCGTCTCGTCGAGCAGAACTCCGTCGGCGTCGGACCCGGGGGTGGCGGTCAGGGCGGCGATCGCCTCCAGGTCTGCGCGGATCGATCCGGCGTCCGCGTCGACCACGGCCCGCGCGGCCTCGTCCACGCTCTGCTGGAACCGGTAGGTCACCTCGGCGAGTGGCTGTCCCTGCCGGACGGCCGCGCGGGCCGTGCGCACGGCCACCCGCACCGAATCGAGGGCGGCGAGAATCTCCGGCTGGTTCGCACCGGCCTCGGATCGCGCCCGGTCGAGCACCTTGCCGGCCGTGCGCAGCGCCCGCACCACGCCCTCCTCGACGGCACGGACGTAGCCGGTGATGCCCAGCTGCATCAGCGCCTCGCGGCGCAGGATCGCGTTCGAGCCGCAGAAGAAGGCGGCGTTCCAGCCGTCCTTGCCCTGCTGGATCGGGCCGTAGAACAGCGGGGCCTGGCTGCCCAGCGGATCGGAGTCCGGCACGTTGACGAAGTACTGCGGTGTCTGCACCAAGGCCGTCCGCTCATCCTCGAAGTAGCCGAGGGCGCGGTGCAGGATCTCCGGGTCGGGCACCTGGTCGGCGTCGAGGACGAGGATGAACTCGCCGTGAGTGTGCAGCAGGGCGTTGTTGAGGTTGCCCGCCTTGGCGTGGCGGGGCTTGTTCGTCCAGCTGGCCGCCCGCGTCATGTACCGGACCCCGAGTTCGGCTGCGGCGCGCTCCAAGTCGGGCCGCTCCCCGTCGTCGAGGATCCACGTCTCGTGCGGATACCGGATGCGTGCCGCCGCCTCGGCGGTCCCGATCACCAGGTCGACCGGCTCGTTGTAGGTGGTGATGAAGACGTCGACGGTCAGCCCGTCCGGCGGGATCGGCGGCGCGGCCCGCCGGCGCCACCGCCACATCGTGAGCCCGAACAGCATCGAGTCGATCAGGCTGTACGTCTCGGCGACGACGAGCGGCACCGCGATCCACCACGCGGACCAGTTGACGGAGAACAGCCAACGCCACACCACGTAGTTCACGCCGAGCAGCACCGTCGCGGTGATCAGGATCCGCAGCCCCGGCGACGGGTAGCGGTCCGCGCCGGCCGCACTCACGCGTCCTCGCAGCGACGGACCGCGACGACGGTGACGTCGTCCATCGGTGGGTGGCCTTCGGCCAGTGCCCGCGCCGCCTCGGTCAGGTCGTGCGGCGTCGCATGTTCCGCCACGAACCGGTACAGGGCCTCCCGGTCGCTGTGCTCGTCGAGCAGGTCGAGCAGCCCGTCGGAGCAGATCACCAGCGTGTCACCGGGTTCGAGGCGCGTGCACTGCGCCTGCCACGATGTCTCGCGGAGCACGCCGACGGGTAGCCCGGTGCCTGCCAGCGGCACCACGGAGCCGTCCGTGCGGCGGATCGCGGCCAGGCCGTGCCCGGCGTCGACGTAGTCCACCGACCCGGTGGCGAACTCGACCGCGGCATGGAACACGGTGACGAAGGTGCCGGTGTGTTCGCAGTCGTCCGTGAGGTTCTCGGCGGCGGCGCCGAGCGCGGCGCCCGTGTCCAGGACGCTGCACGCCTCGGCGTGGCTGAACCGCTCCATCACCCGGGACGCGCCGCGGAACGTGGAGCGCACCGCCGAGGACAGGATCGCCGCGCCGAGGCCCTTGCCCATCACGTCGGCGACGGTGACGACCAACCCGCCGCGCAACCGATAGTGGTCGTAGAAGTCGCCGCCGACCACGAACGCCGGAATGCACACGGCCTGCACCTCGAATCCGGGCAGCCCGGTCAACGGTCGCGGCAGCAGCTGGGACTGCATCGCGGCGGCGCGATCGAGTTCGTCGGCGCGCTGCAGTTCCCGCTGCGCCCATTCGGCAAGTTCGGCGAACGCGTCGAGCTGGTCGGGTTCGAGTGTCCGGGGCTCGGTGTCGTAGATGCAGAACGTGCCGACGGGATGACCCGCCGGACCGTACAACGGGTAGCCCGCGTAGAAGCGGACGCCGTCGTCGCCGCCGACACCGGGAATGCCGGCGAACCGGGGGTCGGCGGAGGCGTCCTCCACGATCAGCGTCGGATCGCCGGGGTGGTGGTAGGTGCGCGCAATCGTGGTCTTGCACATGCTCTCCTCGCGCGGCACCTGCACGAGGTCGAGCCCCTGGACGGACTTGAACCAGAGCCGGTCCCGGTCGAGCAGCGCCACACTCGCCATGGGCACCCCGAACACGTGCCGGGCCATGCGGGTGATGTGGTCGAACCGGTCCTCCGGCGGCGTGTCGAGGACCTCGAGCCGTTCGAGGTCGCGGACCCGCTCGTCCTCGAGGTCGTCGGGGAGGTGCGAGGTGTCGGTCGTCATGTCAGCGGTGCTCCCTCTGCAGGGCTTCCGCCAGCGCGGCAGCCGATTCCGGGGTGCTCGCCAGCCGCCAGTCGGTTTCCTTGTCGTGATCGAACCAGACGAACGCTGCCACGTCCGTCCGGTCGTCGAGGAAGGAGATCAGGTCGCCGACCCAGTCCGGCTTCGAACCGCCGACGTCGGTGCTGCCCACCTCGGTGACCACGATCGGCTTGCCCGGCGCGATCCGGCCGAGCTGGTCGAGGGTCTCCTCGAACAGCTCCCGCGGCGACCTCCAGCGGCTCCACGGCTGCGTGGCACCCCAGTTGTATCCGTCGACCCCGACCACGTCGACATACTCCGCCCCCGGGTACAGGTCCGCGATCGCGCTGCTGCCCTCGAACGAGACGTTCGGAGCCCACACCCATTTCACGTTGGCCACCCCTTTCGACGCGAACAACTCGTGCACGTGACGCCACGCGGCGACGTAGACGTGCGGCGGCGTCCCCCCGGCCGGACTCCAGGGGTACCAGGTCCCGTTCGGCTCGTGCGCGAAACGCAGGTAGACGGTCGAACCCCACGCGGCGAGCTCGTCGGCCCAGCGGTAGAGGTAGTCGTCGTGCACGCCCGCGGCGATCGACGCCATCGTGAACTCGCTGCCCTCGTACCGCCCGTCGCCGAGCCAGCGCCACGGCTCCCACGTGACGATCGGGTCGGCGCCCAGCCGCCGTACCGCGGCGAGCCCGGAGACGGGCGGCGGCGCGGCGAAGTCGGAGAACGACAGCACCACGGTCGGGGGAGTGCCCGCGATCTCGGCGACCCGTTCGAACTCGTCGACGGCGGTCGGGCCGCCGGGCGTGCTCACGCCGAATCGCAGGCACGCGCCGACCGGCTCGTGCAGCGGCGTGATCACGGCGCCGCAGTCGACGGCCGGCGCACATCCCACGGCGGTCGACACCGCGACGGCGAGGCCCGCCGCGACCGCTGCCGGGCGAGCATGTCCGTTTCTCACCGTTCCACCCTCGCATCCCGGACGAACCGTCGCCGGGTTTGCGGCTTCTCGGCGCGAGACGACCCGCGTCGATGCGGGGCCGCCGGGGTCCTGCGGCCGTGTGCAACACGATGCAACGCTGGCCGCACCCACCTGCCGTGCGGTGTGCTCTGTATCACAACAGTTCAGGACGAGGAGCACGCAATGACCGACACACTGACCCCACCCGACGCCGCGATCACCGGACCGCAGGAGAGGGTCGACGCGTGGCTGGCCGACTTCGAGGCCGCCCTCGCCGCGCGCGACGTCGAGGCCGCCGCGGGCATGTTCGCCACCGACAGCTTCTGGCGTGACCTGGTCGCCTTCACCTGGAACCTCAAGACCGTCGAGGGCCGGGAAGGCGTCGCCGACATGCTCCGCGCGCGGCTGCACGACGCCGACCCCAGCGGGTTCCGCACCACCGAGCCCCCCACCGAGGACGGCGGCGTCGTCAGCGCCTGGATCGCGTTCGAGACCGCGGTCGGCCGCGGCGTCGGGCACCTGCGGCTGAAGGACGAGGGCGCCTGGACCCTGCTCACCACCATGCAGGAGCTGAAGGGGCACGAGGAGAGCAAGGGCGTCCGCCGGCCCAAGGGTGTGCAGCACGGCGCCGACCGCAACCGCGTCACCTGGTCCGAGAAGCGCGAGGCCGAGGAGCGCGAACTCGGCTACACCACCCAGCCGTACGTCGTGATCGTCGGCGGCGGCCAGGGCGGCATCGCCCTCGGCGCCCGTCTGCGCCAGCTCGGCGTGCCCGCGCTCGTGCTCGACAAGCACGACCGGCCCGGCGACCAGTGGCGCGGCCGCTACAAGTCGCTGTGCCTGCACGATCCCGTCTGGTACGACCACCTGCCGTACATGCCGTTCCCCGAGAACTGGCCGGTGTTCGCGCCCAAGGACAAGATCGGTGACTGGCTCGAGATGTACACCAAGGTCATGGAGGTGCCCTACTGGTCCAAGACCACGTGCACCTCGGCGTCCTACGACGAGGCGACCGGCGAGTGGACCGTGAACGTGGTCCGCGACGGCGAACCCGTTGTGCTGAGGCCGAAGCAGCTGGTGCTCGCCACCGGCATGTCCGGCAAGCCCAACATCCCGACCTTCCCCGGCATGGACCGGTTCCGCGGGGACCAGCACCACTCCAGCCAGCACCCCGGACCGGACGCGTATGCGGGCAAGAAGGCCGTGGTGATCGGTGCGAACAACTCGGCGCACGACATCTGTGCCGCGCTGTGGGAGGTCGGCGCCGACGTGACGATGGTGCAGCGCTCGTCCACGCACATCGTCAAATCCGACTCGCTGATGGACCTCGGCCTCGGCGACCTGTACTCCGAGCGGGCCCTGGCCGCGGGGATGACGACGGCCAAGGCCGACCTGACGTTCGCGTCGCTGCCGTACCGGATCATGCACGAGTTCCAGATTCCCGTCTACAACGCGATCCGGGAACGCGACGCCGACTTCTACGCCCGGCTCGAGAAGGCCGGGTTCATGCTCGACTTCGGCGACGACGGCTCCGGGTTGTTCATGAAGTACCTGCGCCGCGGGTCCGGCTACTACATCGACGTCGGTGCCGCCGAACTCGTCGCCGACGGCGAGATCAAGCTGGCCCACGGCGGTGTCCGCGAGCTCACCGAGACCAGCGTGATCCTCGAGGACGGCACCGAACTCGAGGCCGACCTGGTGGTCTACGCGACCGGCTACGGCTCGATGAACGGCTGGGCGGCGGACCTGATCGGCCAGGACGTCGCTGACAAGGTCGGCAAGTGCTGGGGCCTGGGCTCGGAGACCACCAAGGACCCCGGCCCGTGGGAGGGCGAGCAGCGCAACATGTGGAAGCCCACCCGGCAGGAGGGCCTGTGGTTCCACGGCGGCAACCTGCACCAGTCGCGGCACTACTCGCTGTACCTGGCGCTGCAGCTCAAGGCCCGGCACGAGGGGATCCCGACGCCGGTGTACGGGCTTCAGGCGGTCCACCACCTGAGCTGATCCCGGAAAGCGACGAGCCGCCGGCGTACACGACGCGCCGGCGGCTCGTCGTGCCGAGGCCTGGTCGCTGTGTGGACCTGGCGTCGTGTCGGACCTGGTGCCGGGTCAGGCGTAGTGCCGGGTCAGGCGTAGTGCCGCAGGACGAACTCGGTCAGACCCTTGCGGATCGTCTTCACCGCGTGCTTCTGGCCCTGCCTGAGCATGAAGCCCGGCACCGGGATCTTCGGGTCGGTGGACATCGTCACCCGCACGCGCGTCCCGCGCTCGGTGCGGGTCAGGCGGTACTCGCCGTCCTGGGAGTGCTGCATCTCGCTCTCGATCAGCGTCCACGAGGTGGACTCTTCGGTCCACTCGTGCTCGATCACCTGCGTGTCCGAGATGCCGAACAGTGCGAGCGTCATGCGCACGAGGCGGGGCCGGCCGTCGTCGTGTCGCGATTCGACCCGTACGTCCTTGTGAGAGGACGACCACTCCGGGATGCGCTCGATGTCGGTCAACGCGCGCATCACCTGCTCGGGCGTCGCCTCGATCTCGAACTCGTCTGACACCGATGCGGCCATATGACTTCCCACTCCCTGGTCGATTCCCATGACGGTGGTCCGGATACCCGCCTCGCGGACCCTCGACACGTGTTCCGACGAACGAGGCCCCCGGATCGCTCCCGATAGTGACATAGATCACAAACCCGCCGTACTCTGGTCCAATGAGGCACGTGACGACCGGACCCCGGGACCTGCAGGTCGCCGTGGGCGACACCATCGAACTGCACCTGCCGGAGAACACCTCCCGCGACTACACCTGGTGCCCGACCCACATCGGCAAGGGTCTCCTGCTCAGCGACGTGCGATTCGTGCCGTCCCGGAATCCGCTCCCCGGAGCCGGCAGCGAGCGCATCCTCTACCTGCGCGCCAAGCGGCCCGGTACCTGGCCGGTGTCGCTGCAGCTGCAGCGGGCCCAGCACATGTCGGCGGACGAGCGGAGCATGACGGTCACCGTGACCTGACGGACCACCGCTCGTCGCCGCCGGCCGGTTGCGGTTCGCCCAAGCTCCGGCAGTGCGCCAGATAGCGCCGTGCCCAGTAGTGGACCGGCCGATGGTCGCCGGCCGCGGTGAGCCGAGCCAGCGCTCGGGTGCGGTCCACCAGCTGCTCGTGCAGGACCCGTTCCAGCACCGCCACCCGGCGCCCGTCGCCGGACGTCGCAATCTGCTCCACGCAGCGACTCAGGCGCGCGGCCCGCGCCGACGGGCGCTCGGCCGGCGCACCGCCATCCTGGAGGGCCTGTTCCAGAGCGTCCCGGTAGCCGAGCGCGTGCTCCAGATCGTCTGCGATCTCCCGCAGGCGCACCGGGTCGGCCGTGCGATCCCGGCGCGCCGCCAAGATCTGGATCTGCGTCCGCGTCAACTGCAGCACCGCCCGGAGGTGGACGGTCAACGTGCTCTCGTGCATGGTTCTTCCTCGCTCGACCGGGATGTTGCGGTCGAGTACACCCGCACCCTCTTAGCGGTGGCTTAGCGCCGATCGGCCTCGATCGGGCGGGTCCACCCGTTCGCGGAGGCTACGCTGAAACCCGGTCGTTCCGGTCGCACAGGAGGCGAACGCCATGGCAGGACGCATCGTGCACTTCGAGCTCCCCTACGACGACGGTGACCGCGCCCGGTCCTTCTATCGCGACGCGTTCGGATGGTCGCTCGCGGACGTCCCCGGCATGGACTACACCCTCGTCACCACCGGTCCCGTCGACGAGACCGGCACCTCCACCGAACCCGGGTACATCAACGGGGGCATGTTCCGACGCGACGAGTTGAAGAGTCCCGTCGTGACCGTCGACGTCGAGGACATCGACGCCGCGCTGCAGAGGATCGAATCGCTCGGCGGGAAGACGGTTACGGGGCGAATGCCCGTCGGCGACATGGGGTTCGCGGCGTACTTCTCCGATACCGAGGGGAACGTGATCGGGTTGTGGGAGTCGAGGCACGACGGGTAGCGGCACTCCGAGGTCGTCGCTTTCGAGAACTTTCCATGACTCGAGACACTTTCCATGACTCAAGACATAGGTGCGACAAGTGTAATTCTCGTCACTGGCGGAGCATTGGATCCATCTGCGCACGACGAACCCCATCGAATCTACTTTCGCGACAGTGCGTTTGAGGAGCAAGGTCACCAAGGGGCCGGGCTCGCGGACGGCCGGGCTCGCGATGGCGTTCAAGCTGATCGAGGCCGCTGAGCCCTGATCCACCGCCGTTGATCCGAGTCTGATATCCGATCGTTCTCGGACGTTGTTCCGGTTTCGGGCATGAGTGTCTCGCCGGTCTGCCCGGCGTTTCCACTGGTGTCCTCGGTCGTGACCCGTTCGGGGTCGGCGGTCAGGTGGTGGCTGCGGGTGGGCTGCTCGCGATGCGGAACAGGTTGGACCAGGCCTGTTTCCATGCCCAGTCGGTGGGCAGGTGCATGGTCAGCCGACGAGCGGAAGAGGCGATCCGGGCGGGGACGTTGATCAGGTGAGTGCGCAGCGTGGCCCAGCGGGCGCGGCGTGCCGCCACGGCGTCGAGCTGCTGAACATGCCCTGGGGTACCGCCCGCTTGCGGGGGAGGGTGAACGTGCGCAGGTAGGTGCCGAGCGTCGACGGCGCCCGCACCCCGCCGAACAGCCGGTTCATCGCCCCGTGGCGGAGAACATCGAGGTCGTCGATGCTGTCGGCACCGGCGAGCATCCCCGCGACGATGCTCGCGGACTTGACCGCCGGGTTCGGTGAACCGACGCTCAGATGGCGGCCGAACAGCTCGTGCAGACCGGCGGTCTCGGCCAGTCGCATCACCGGAACCAGCCCTGCGGCCGAGTCGGGTAGCGGGGACGCATTACTGCGTCCCCGCCCCCTCAGAACCGTACGTGCCACTCGTCGCGGCATACGGCTCAAGCAAGCCCCGCGGACGTCGCGGGCTGCTGGTT